>JALWLM010000186.1 GCA_027084145.1 Crocinitomicaceae bacterium
ATTTCATAATTATAATTGTTATTTCTATTTAGTTTTTTGATTCCTGTTAATTCAAAAGTAGAGGTAGGGTATTTTTCAACATCAAAGAAATCAGGAGATAATAAATGATTTCTGAGTTTTTCAGATTTTTCAACTTCTTCTTTAGGAAAGCTCTCTACGGTAATAGTTTTCATATCAATAACAGCATTCAAATGCGTTAATTTATCATCTAAGATTGTTGCATTAGCCGATTTTAAAAAGACTTTTCCGTATCGAGGAGCAATTCCTCCTAAATGAGTTGCATTCCAGTACAAATAACTGTTTTCATCTACTTTTTTGTATTCAATTGAAGAAGCTGTTTTTTCTGTTGTATTTTCTTGAGCTTCCTTGCTTTCTATTTTTCTTCCTTTAGAAGAGCAAGCCATGAATAATAAGCTTAATAGAGCTAGTGTAAAAATATTTTTATTGGTAATCATAACATTGTTATTTTAATGTTTTGTATTTATATTTCATCGATAATTCGATTGAATGTAGCACTAGGTCTCATTTCGTTGTTAACTAACTCTTCATCCGGTCTATAATATCCATTAATATTAACAGACCTTCCTTGTACAGAATTCAGTTCATTAATAATTGTTGCTTCATTAGTTGCTAATTCTTCCGCTATTGGTTGAAATATTTGTTTTAATTCCTCGTTTTCGGATTGTTTGCTAAGAGCTTCAGCCCAATACATGGCTAAATAAAAATGAGAACCTCTGTTGTCAAGTTCGTTGACTTTTCTGGAAGGAGATTTTCCTGTTTGTAATAATTTAGTAGTTGCATCATCTAGTGTTTCTGATAAAACAGCTGCTTTTTTGTTGTCATATTTAGTGGATAAATGTTCAAGAGAAACAGCAATTGCTAAGAACTCCCCTAAAGAATCCCAACGAAGATGTCCTTCTTCCACGAATTGTTGAACATGCTTAGGTGCAGAACCACCTGCTCCTGTTTCAAATAAACCTCCACCGTTTAATAAAGGTACGATAGATAACATTTTTGCACTTGTACCCAATTCTAAAATAGGGAATAAATCGGTAAGGTAGTCTCTAAGAACATTTCCTGTTACGGAAATCGTATCTTCTCCTTTACGAATTCTATCTAATGTATATTGGCAAGCATCAATTTGAGACATTATTTTTATTTCTAATCCTTCCGTATCATGGTCTTGTAGATACATTTCTACTTTTTTAATCAACTCCGCATCATGTGCTCTGGAAGGAGTTAACCAAAAAACAGCTGGTGTATTCGTTGCTCTTGAGCGATTAACAGCAAGTTTGACCCAGTCTTTGATAGCAATATCTTTTGTTTGACACATTCTCCAAATATCTCCGGCATAAACTTGATGTTCAAAGATCATTTCTCCTTCTCGATTTTTTACTTTTACAACTCCATCCGCTTCTATTTCAAAAGTTTTATCATGAGAGCCGTATTCTTCCGCTTTTTTAGCCATCAACCCCACATTAGGTACTGTCCCCATTGTTGTAGGATCAAAAGCACCATTTTGTTTACAATCGTCAATAACAACTTGGTATAAAGAAGCATAACTATTATCGGGAATAACCGCTTTTGTGTCCTGTAATTCTCCGTTTTTGTTCCACATTTTACCGGAGTTTCTAATCATTGCAGGCATAGAAGCATCAATAATGATGTCACTTGGAACATGCAAATTGGTAATTCCTTTATCAGAGTTCACCATCGCAATATCCGGTCCTTCTTCCATACATTTTTGAATTTCCGCTTCGACTACTTTTCGTTGTTCTTCCGGTAGATTTTGAATTTGATTTAAGAGGTTTCCTAAACCATTGTTGACATTGACATTAACACTGTCAAGTAAATCACCGTATTTATCGAATACGCTTTTGAAATAAGTTTTTACCGCATGTCCGAAAATGATGGGGTCGGATACTTTCATCATTGTCGCTTTCATGTGAAGTGAAAAAAGAACATTTTGTTCTTTAGCCTTTTGAATCTGTTTTTCAAAGAAAGAAATTAATTCATCTTTACGCATTACCGTTGCATCAATAACTTCTTTCTCCAGTACAGGCACTGTCTTTAAAACTTTTCTTTCACCTGTGTTAGATGTGAATTCAATAGTTAATTCATCATCTTTTTCTAAAGTTGTTGATTTCTCATTCGAAACAAAATCTCCACCCTCCATGTGTGCTACATGCGTTTTAGAATCACTGGACCAAGATCCCATTTTGTGAGGGTTCTTTCTAGCGTATTCCTTTACGGGTTTAGGGGCTCTTCTATCAGAATTTCCTTCTCTTAAAACAGGGTTTACGGCAGACCCTTTTATTTTATCATAAACGGCTTTAATTTCTTTTTCTTTATCATTTTGCGGCTCATCAGGATAATCCGGAATGGCATATCCTTTTTCTTGAAGTTCTTTTATAGCAGCTTTAAGTTGGGGAATAGAAGCACTGATATTAGGCAACTTGATAATGTTCGCTTCAGGCTTTAAAACCAGTTTTCCTAACGCTTCCAAAGCGTCTTCAACTTTTTGGTCCTCATTTAAATATTCAGGGAATTTTGCTAAAATCCTTCCTGATAAAGAGATATCACTTGTATCAATTTCTATTCCGGCTGTTTTGGTAAACGCTTTTACTATGGGGAGCAAAGAGTGTGTTGCTAAAAAAGGAGCTTCGTCTGTTTTTGTATAAATGATTTTTGCCATTTTTATAGTATTTTTCTTGAAATTTATTAGTCGAGCAAAGATAGTAAACTTACTTAAATTCTTCGATTGATGTCAATTATATTTTTATTAAACTTTAGGATTCCAATTTTAAAATATAAAATTGTTGATTGATTAAAGGAATTGATATGTATATTTGGAACATGAGAAAAATTAAATTTTTGATAGCGTTTATTTTTATTTCTTTAGGTAAGAGTAGTTTTTCGGCCATAGTTTACGATACATTATATCTTCTTCAAAATTCTTTGAGTACAGGCGCTTATACAATTCAGACAAGGATTTTTGCTTCATCTCTTACAGATACAACCAATGCAATTATTGAATTAGACGAAGGAGATGTTTTACAACTTCATGTTGTAAATTTAGACACCTTGGAACATACATTTACCATTGATGGTATTGTAGAGAATAATAATTTATTAAATCCTAACGGGGGAGGAGACTTTACAATTACTTTTACCGAAAAGGGACCTTATCGTTATTATTCGGATAAATTTTACGGTAAAAGTTTAGGAGCATCGGGAATTATCATGTATGGTTATGAAAACCATGCTCGATTTTATTGGAATTTATTTGAACAATCAACTCCATTAACTCAAGATATAGCTTCTTTAAATCAAATGTCAATACCGATTGATTATCAACCTGATATTTTTTCTATCAATATGAAAGTGCATCCTGATTTGAATTTCGATGCAAAAGCCAAAGTGACAGGGAATGTAGGAGATACCATATACATTACAATATTGAATTCTGGAAATATGGAGCATCCGTTTCATTTCCATGGTTATCACGTGAAAATACTTAAAGCTTCACAGAATACAAAATATACGAATTGGATTAAAGATAGCTTTGGAATTGCAAAAGGAGAAATAATGCTTTTGGAATTGATTCCTAATCAACCGGGTATTTTCCCTGTACATAATCATAACCTAATTACGATTACAACCAATGGAGTTTATCCGGGAGGAATGCTTAATATTATTGAAATACAACCATGAAAAATATATTATTATCAATTTTCATTTTGACAACTTGGGTGGTTTCTTCACAAACCAACCGCTTTATACGAATGACTGCTGAAATGCTAAAGATAATGACTTTAGATGATGGCACGGATGTAGAGTATTGGGGGTATAGTTTAATTAGAGATAATGGTGCTTATAATGCGAGTTTACCGGGACCTTTTTTAGAATTTAATAAAGGAGATACGGTAACGATACGATTCATTAATAATTCACCTGAAGATCATACGATACACTTGCATGGCTTAGATGTAGATCAAGCAAATGACGGTGTGCCATCGACTTCTTTCGCAATAAACCCTTATGATTCTGTGGATTATGAGTTTGTAGCAAATCATGCAGGAACATTTCTATACCACTGTCATGTTTTGACGACTTTGCACCTTACGATGGGAATGTACGGGATGATAGTCGTAAACAATTACCCGGATTCATTGCGATTGTTTGATGGAGGCCCCAAATTCACTAAGCAATATAGTTTTATTACTTCGGATATGGATAAGGATTGGAACCTCAACCCTTTATCAATTAATCCGATGTTTTCTTTTAGAGCAAACTACTTTATGGTAAATGGTTTGAGCGGGAATCAACTTTACACATCAAATTCTGATCATATTGAGAGTTATTACAGCAACACAGATACGACTGTATTACGTCTTTCTAATATCGGATATTCCAAAGTAAGATATATTTTCCCTGAAGAGTTAAATGCTAAAGCATATATGAGTGACGGTCGCGTTCTTACTCAAAGTTTTGATTGTGACACACTGGAAATACACCCAGGAGAGAGATATTCCATTGTTTTGATTCCTGAAATGGATATTGATACGGATATCTTCGTTGAATATTATGAAGCAAGAAATGGTGAATTGCAGCACACCAATCGCATTCGGTTGAATAGAAATTTAGGACTTGATGAAGATGATCTATCCGCAGAGAACGTATTGATTTATCCAAATCCTACGAAGGGATTGTTTTATTTCAGAACACCGGATACAGGGAAAGAACTTTATGTATTCGATCTTTCAGGAAAGAAGGTTTACGGTGAAAAGATACACCAATACAGTACGCCAATTAATTTGGATGATTTGAAAAAGGGTATGTATATTCTTAAGTATAACGGTAAATCATTCAAATTGGTCATTCACTAGAAATTAAAACGGTCTTGGACAATTTCAGAAACTTTCTTAAACAATTGATAGGGTAGATAAGTTCTCCAATCCAGATAGTCCATTTCACCTTTCATAATGAAATAAGAATCGATACCTATTTCTTCCATTTCTCGAGTAACATGGTCGTGAAAATTGACTAGAGCAACCCATCCGTCTTCGCTTTCATCAATCCATTCTTCATAGTAACAATCATCAGCTCCGTGGAAATTTAACACGTTTTCTCCAATGAGAATGAATTTATTGATTCCTAAAGGAATCATTTCTTCAATAATATTACGTTTAAGCGTCATAATATCATTTTCAATTGCGTCATTCCACTCTCCAAATAATTCAATAATCGTAAATCCCTTTTCGTAATCGACATATAAAATTTTTAGGAAAAGTGTATTAGAACCAAAAAAATCCCATTGTGGATGAATGAGATAATTGTAGATTTTGTTTTCAAAAAAAAACTCACTATATTCCCTACCGTAAAAAGGAGATGCCTCATCTGTTTCGGCAGTATATAAATTTCTCCAGTGATAATATGGTTCAACCGTATGCATATGGCAAAGTTAATTGAAAGAAAATAAATATTACTTTTGAGGTCATCTCTTTTTGGTATAAAAAATAAAAACAGTTAAATCATGAAAACTACGATCTTCGTAC
>JALWLM010000187.1 GCA_027084145.1 Crocinitomicaceae bacterium
GATTAGTACAGGAGCTGTTTTCGGACAAACAAAAATTGCCCACATCAATTCACAAAAAGTACTAGACACAATGCCGGCTCGAAAAGAGGCCATCAAAAAATTGCAAGAATTTGAAGCAGCAGGAATTAAAGAGTTACAAGAAATGGAGGCAGACTTTAAAGCAGCACTTGCAAAATATGAGCAAGACAGACCTACAATGTCTCCCGTAATTATTAAAATTGAAGAAGAAAAATTAATGAGAAAACAACAAGCTATTCAAGAAAGACAACAGTCTCTTCAACAAGAACTTGAAGCATATTCTCAAGAGCTGAATGCACCTATCTTAAAGGCGGTTCAAGATGCAGTAAAAACAGTAAGTGAACGAAACAAAATCAATTACGTTATTGATGAGTCTATGTTGATGTATTTCGATAAAGGGCTTGACATCACTGATCAGGTTATCAAAGAAATTCTAAAATAACAGAAATAATCACTAATTTTGAAAGGCAATCTACAATGATTGCCTTTTTTTATTATGGGACCTATAGGAGTTTTCGATTCCGGATATGGTGGATTAACCATCCTTAAAGAGTTTAGGAAATTATTACCTGAATACGATTTCTTATATTTAGGAGATAATGCCCGAGCACCATATGGAACCAGGTCTTTCGAAATTGTTTACGAATTCACACAAGAGGCAGTAGAGTATCTTTTTAATGAAGGTTGTGAATTAATTATTCTTGCCTGCAATACAGCATCAGCAAAAGCACTTCGGAATATACAGCAGCAATTCCTCCCTACTATAGGGGATAAAAAAAGAGTGTTAGGTGTTATTCGTCCCAGTGCAGAAGTGATTGGTAATTTTTCACCATCTAATAAAGTGGGAATTCTTGCTACACAAGGGACTGTTAAGTCTAACTCTTATCATTTAGAAATTAAAAAGTTTTTTCCTAAAGTCGATGTTTATCAACAAGAATGTCCGTTATGGGTCACATTAATCGAAGAAAATAAACATGAAACAGAGGCAGGAAAAGCATTTATCAAAGAAGATGTTGAACGTCTTCTTCAACAAGACGATAAAATTGACACTATTCTTTTAGGATGTACCCATTACCCCATTGTACAAGAGTATATAAAAACAATCGTCCCTAAACACGTTCAAGTCGTCTCTCAGGGAGAAATCGTTGCTAAAAGTTTAGTTGATTATTTGAAACGTCACCCTTGGATGGATAAGCAATGTAGAAAAGGAGGAGATGTTCAATTTCTCACAACGGAAAACCCAGAAATATTTGATCAACATGCTTCCCTTTTCTTTGAAGAAAACATCGCTTCAAAACACATTCATTTATAAAACTATCCCTTTAAGACTTTTTGCTTTAATGCTTCCATGTAATCCAAAAGTCGATTTAATACTTCCGGATTAGATGCTCCTATAATCTTTGCGGCAAGGATTCCTGCATTTTTCGCTCCATCTAAAGCAACTGTGGCTACCGGTATCCCCCCCGGCATTTGAAGTATAGATAAAATGCTATCCCAACCATCAATCGAATTTCTAGATTTTACGGGGACACCAATAACAGGAAGCGGTGTCAGCGAAGCCGTCATTCCCGGAAGATGAGCAGCTCCTCCTGCTCCGGCAATAATCACTTTGAGTCCTCGTTGATGTGCGCTTTTTGCATATTCAAACATTAAATCCGGTGTGCGATGTGCCGAAACAATCTTCACCTCATGCTCTATGCCTAATTCTTTTAAAACATCAATTGCTCCCTGCATAACCGGCATGTCGGATTTACTCCCCATTATAATTCCTACTTCCACCATTCTTATAACTTTAACTGTTTAACTTCTTCTTGATTTAATTTCTTATAACTTTTTAAGTTATCTATTCCCCAATTATCTAATTCTTCTTTCGTCCAAAGTTCCGGAAAGAAAATACGTCTTTGATATCTTGGAAGCATATATTTCTTCCATTCACTTCCTCCTGTTGCCTCAACGGCTTCCCCCTCATCTCCCTCTAAATATTTAACGGCTGCTTCATAATGATACATGACCCACGCAATATTTACCGTATGATCATAATGCCGCATCGCATTCACTAAATCTACATTTTGACGATATTCTTCCGGTAACTGCTTAAATTTCGTCCATAGATTCACTTTATTATAATCTTTCATCCATTGAATCAACTCTCTTTTATAACGTTTTTCAAAGTTTAAAAGCAGTTTAGTCTTTTCTCCGGTTTCATGATCTTTCCCCGCCGCTTGCCAATACATGTGTTCAAAGGCATGTTCATACGGTGTATTTCTATCAATTGTTTTTCTGAATCTAAAATCAATCAAATTAATCAATTCGGTAGAAGCAATTTCAATTTTTCGATATTGTGCCGATTGAAAGCCACTTGCAGGTGTTAAAGTATCTCTAAATTTCAAATATTGCTCTCGCTCCATTCCATCTTTCATTATGGTAAATGAATTAGAAAGCATATCAAAATAACGACTAATCCGCATTAAATGCATTTCAAATTTCTTCGGTTCTATTTTTTCTTCAAAAGAAACTTGCTGAATTTCCCACAGTATCATTTTAAACAACAATTCATTGATTTGATGATACATGATGAATACCATTTCATCGGGAAAAGTTGTCCTTTGTATTTGAAGGCCCAAAAGTGCATCTACTTGGACATAATCCCAATAAGTAATCGGCTCTGCATACAATAACCCTCGTAAATGAGTGTCGGGGTCTTGTCCCATTGCTTTATATTTCTCGTCAATTGCTTTTAAAATTTCTTCTCTCTTCATTTTTCCTTGATTTATGTTCTCTAAATATAAGTATATCTCCCCGAATCAAAATTGATTTTTATCAATTATGCTGAAAAGATTTTGACATTTCCAAAAAAACAATTCCCTGTTATTTTAAGTTTGCCTCTGCTTGTTGTAACCTCTCCCCTCAAGTCTTCCAATTCACCAAAAGCTGTCGTAAGTTCATTAATGATTGCCCAGTCTTTAGGAATAATCAGTTCGATTGACCCAAAAGTTGCTTCACAATTTAAAACTGCTGTTTCATCATCCTTGATAGAACATCCTGAAAGATTCACCTTAACAGACCCGAAAGTGGATGTTAAATCTCCGCCTTTAAATTCATCTGTAAGTATTTTTCTACTCGTAGAACCGAACAAAGCAGAAGAAGTTATGAAGTTGATTCTTTCTTTACCCTCCTCCCCTGCACTATCAATCATTGATTGTTCATAATTCGAAATACGAATACTTTTGTAGATCAAATATGCTCCATAAGACATAATCAAGATGGGCAAAATAAGTCTTGTGTTTATCAAATCCGGAAAATAGTCTTTTAATAAGAAAATTCCTCCTATTGATATAAGGACATATCCGGCAAACGACTTAAATTCATTTTTTATCAAAATAAGTAATCCCAGTACAATCAAAAACATTTCCCATGAAAACAACCATTTAGGAATGTTTATACCCAACCTGTCGAGTAATAATAAAAAACCAAAGATGAAAAGAACAATACCTCCTGTTAAATTTGCTTTTTGCGATGCATTCATATATTTAAGTTTTTAATAAAAATAACATTTTTTTCAAAGATTGGCGATTTGGGTATGTTCAAATTATTAAAAATGCTTCAGAGAAAAATCTTTTTAGGATTCATAATGTTGTTCGGATCAAAAACAATTTTAATTTGCTTCATCAAACTTAAGGTTACTTCCGGAAAGACAATATCCATAAACTCTTTTTGAACCAGTCCTATCCCGTGTTCTCCTGATATCGTACCTCCTAATTCATGGACAAAGGTGAACAATTCTCTAATCGCTTTTTTTAAATCATGATTCCATTTTTCATCACTTAAGTTCCCCTTTAAAATATTGATGTGCAAATTTCCATCTCCTGCATGTCCGTAACAGACAGACGTAAAACCATAACTTCTACCAAGCTCTTTAACTTTTGTTAAAAGTTCAGGCAAATAAAATCGAGGAACAACCGTATCTTCTTCCTTGTAGATAGAATGAGATTTTACCGCTTCACCGACTGAGCGTCTTAATTTCCACAATTTATCTTTTTGTGATTGAGAATCTGCAAAAAGGATTTCGTCTGTTTCAAAAGTTTCCAAAACACCTACAATTTTTTCACATTCGGACAAAAGTTGCTCGTTATCAAAACCATCAACTTCAATTAAAAGATGAGCCTGATGATTTTCCTTGATTTCGATAGACTTGTCTCCTGTAAATTCTTGTGCCAAAATCAAAGCATCTCGTTCCATAAATTCTAACCCACTTGGAATAACTCCCGCTTTTAAAATCGAAGCGACAGCTTTACATGCTTCAACGGAACTATGAAAAGGAACCAGCATTAAGTAATCAAGTGTAGGGTGCGGAAGCAAACGCAAAACAATTTTTGTTACAATACCCAAAGTTCCTTCGGAACCTACAACAAGCTGAGTCAAATTATATCCCGTTGCATTTTTTAAAACATTTGCTCCTGTCCAAATGACTTCTCCTGTAGGAAGTACCATTTCTAAATTCAAAACATAATCTGCCGTTACACCATATTTTACTGCTTTCGGACCTCCTGAGTTTTCAGCAATGTTTCCACCAATGAAACAACTGCCTTTACTTGCCGGATCGGGAGGGTAAAACAATCCCTTTTCTTTCACAGCCTCTTGTAGTAATTGCGTTATCACTCCCGGCTCAACTGTTACTTGAAAATTGTCGGTATCAATTTCAATGATTTTATTCATCCGTTCAAGAGAAACAGCTATTCCTCCTTCAATAGGGATGGCTCCTCCACTTAATCCTGTTCGGGCTCCCGAGGGTGTAACAGGAAGCTTTTCTTGATTACAAAATGATAGAATTTCAGATACTTCTTCGGTGTTTTCAGGCAGCAATACGACTCCGGGAAGACTGGATAAATCTTCTGTTTCATCATGGCTGTATTTTTCTAAAATCTCTTTATCTAAAACACATCGCCGTCCTAATATTTTTTGAAAAAATTCAATGTGCTTGGGTTGAATAAAATTCATGATTAAATATTCATTATTTTTCTTATTCCAAGAATACAAAAAAAACGACTTACTTTTATAATTTTATTTAGTTTTGAACACCAACAATCAATAGAAAAATGGAAAAAGCAACATTTGGAGCAGGATGTTTTTGGTGTGTAGAAGCCTGTTTTAGTGAACTAAAAGGTGTGAAAAAGGTGATTCCCGGGTATTCAGGCGGTGAAGAAGATACAGCAAATTACAAAGATGTCTGTACAGGAGAAACCGGGCACGTAGAGGTGGTTAGAATCGAATATGATGAAAATGAAATTTCTTATGATGATCTACTCGAGGTGTTTTGGTTTGTTCATGACCCCACACAATTGAACAGACAAGGGAATGATGTCGGTACTCAATACCGTTCTGTTATCTTCTATCACAATGATGAACAACGAAAAA
>JALWLM010000188.1 GCA_027084145.1 Crocinitomicaceae bacterium
ACAAATATGCTTAAAATTGTAGTTATAAATAGACAAAAAAGATGCTAAACATTCATCAACTTAGTTTTTGGGAAAAAAAAACCTTTTTTGATCAAATAGATTTTTTGATTATTGGTGCCGGTATTGTTGGTTATAACACCGCATTATTTTTAAAGAAAAAAAATCCTGATGCAAAGATTTTAATTATCGAAAAAGGTTATCTACCATCCGGAGCAAGTACTAAAAATGCAGGATTTGCTTGTTTCGGGTCTCCTTCTGAAATTTATGATGATTTAAAAAAAATCAAAGAAAAAGAAGTTTGGGAAACAGTTGCTAAACGATGGGAAGGTTTAATTAGGTTAAAAGAAATCGTCAGTGAAAACAATATGGACTATCAAAGAAACGGCTCTTGGGAAGTCTTATCATTCAAACAAACGGAACTTAAAAAAGAATTGGATTGTTTTTTACCCGAACTCAATAAAAAAATAAAAGAAATTACAGGTGTAGATAATGTTTACAGCATTGATGACAAGATTTCCGATAAATTCGGATTTAAAAACATTTACTCATCTTATTACAATCTACTGGAAGCACAAATAGACACTGGTAAATTAATGCAATATTTACATAAAGTATCTATTGAAAATAATATACTTATTTTATTTGGAATAAACGTTTTAGATATAGAAATAAACGATGGAATTGTAAAAACAAATATAGGCGATATTGTCTCTGAAAAAGTAATTATATGTACTAACGGTTTCGCTTCAAAATTACTCCCTGATGAAGACGTTTCTCCTGCAAGAGCACAAGTTCTCATTACAAAGCCAATTCCAAATTTAAAGATAAAAGGAACGTTCCACTATGAGCATGGTTTTTATTACTTTAGAAATATTTATAATAGAATATTATTGGGAGGAGGCAGAAATTTAGACATTGAGGGAGAAACGACCTTTGAGTTTAAAAATACAGTACGAATAACAGAGGAATTAAAAGATTTATTAGCCAACATCATCCTTCCTGACACATCTTACGAAATAGATTATTTTTGGTCGGGAATTATGGGAACAGGAAAAAGCAAATCGCCGATTATTAAGCAAATTGGAACAAAAACATATTGTGGTGTGAGATTAGGAGGAATGGGCGTTGCCATAGGAGCACTAGTCGGTCAGGAATTAGCGGAATTAAGTATGTAAAGGTCTATCCATTTTAAGATATTCCTTGCATTTAATTAAATAAATATACTATTTTTGGACTCAAAATCAATTAAAATGAAAAAGACACCTCTATACAACAAACACATTGAATTAGGAGCAAAGATGGTTCCTTTTGCAGGGTTTGAAATGCCTGTACAATATAATGGAGTTAAAGCAGAACATGAAACTGTTAGAGAACACGTAGGTGTCTTTGATGTATCACATATGGGAGAGTTTTTAATCTCCGGCGAGGATGCTCTAAGCTTAATTCAAAAAGTTACAACGAACGATGTTTCTAAAATAACACCCGGTAGAGCACAATACAATTGTATGCCTAATGGAAAAGGTGGAATTGTAGATGATTTAATCATTTATATGTTGGATAATAATAAATATCTACTTGTTGTAAATGCTTCAAATATTGAAAAAGATTGGGATTGGATATCTTCGCACAACACCTTTGGAGCAACGATGGAAAACCTTTCTGATGACTATGCTCTTTTCGCTGTTCAAGGACCTAAAGCTGTTGAAGCAATGCAGTCATTGACTTCAGAAGATTTATCTGCAATCAAATATTATCATTTTAAAACAGGTGATTTTGCAGGTTTTAATAACATCATTATTTCTGCAACCGGATATACAGGAAGCGGAGGTTTCGAAATTTACTGTAGCAACGAGCAGGCTGAACAAATTTGGGATAAAATATTAGAAGCTGGTAAAGATTTTAATATTAAACCTATAGGACTCGCTGCAAGAGACACACTAAGATTAGAAATGGGGTTCTGTCTTTATGGAAATGATATTGATGATACTACTTCCCCTCTGGAAGCAGGTCTGGGATGGATAACTAAACTAGACAAGGATGCCGATTTCATAGACAAAGATTTTCTTATTCAACAAAAAGAACAAGGTGTTCAAAGAAAATTAGTCGGTTTTGAACTAATTGACAGAGGGATTCCTAGAAATGGATATGAAATCATTGACAAAGATGGCAACATTATTGGAAATGTAACATCCGGAACGATGGGACCTTCCGTAAATAAAGCTATTGGATTAGGATATATCAAAACTCCTTTTTCTAAACCTGAAACAGAAATTTTTATTCGTGTCAGAAATAAAGACTTAAAAGCAAAAGTTGTTCGACCCCCTTTCTATAAAAAATAATCTCTCGATTTTCTGTAACCTTTATAGAAATTAGTGTTAAGAGGTTATGAACAGAATATAAACAAATAGGTTTTAAAAAATATTTAAAACTTGTTTGGATTTTATCACCTACAGCGGTGTTTATTTTCATAACTTTGAAAGAGTGACATATTGAATTATTTTATTATTACAGCATCATGGAAAACAAAACAACGCCAAATAGAGCTTTCATAAAAAAAACACAAACAAATCTTCCTGCAGAATTAAGTGGGAAAATTCCTCCGCAATCTTTAGAAGCCGAAAGAGCTGTTATTGGTGCCATGATGTTACAGAAAGATGCTGTGGCTGATGTTATTGACATCCTCAATGAAGAAAGCTTTTACGACCCTCGTCATCAAACGATATACAAAGCCATTAAGGATCTATTTGGGCATTCAAAACCGATTGATTTAATTAGCATTCATGATACCCTCCAAAGAAATGGAGAAATATCAATTGCAGGAGGTGTTTCTTATCTTACAGAATTAGTCAATAGTGTCTCTTCTTCTGCTCACGTAGAATATTATGCAAGAATTATTTCCGAGAAACACATCAAGCGGGAATTAATCCGAATGAGTTCTAAAATAATTGAAAAATCTTATGATGAAACAAGCGATGTTTTTGATGTTTTAAATGAAGCTGAAGCACATCTGTTTCAAATAGCGGAAAACAATATGAGTCGCTCTGTTGATAACATGCATGATGTTGTAACGGAAGCGATTACAGAAATAGAAAAAGCCTCTCAAAATAAAACAGGAATTTCAGGAGTTCCTACCGGATTTTCTGCTTTGGATAGAATTACTGCCGGGTGGCAAAATTCAGATATGATTGTTATTGCCGCCAGACCGGCAATGGGTAAAACAGCATTTGTACTCTCAATGGCAAGAAATATTGCAGTGGATTACAATATGGGAGTTGCTATTTTTTCTTTGGAAATGTCCTCCGTCCAACTTGTAAAACGGTTAATTTCTGCTGAGGCTAGAATTCCTGCAGAAAAATTAAGAAAAGGTGATTTAGCTGATCATGAGTTCCAACAATTACATTCAAGAATCAGCAAACTTTCTACTGCCCCTATTTTCATTGATGATACTCCCGGTTTAAGTGTTTTTGACTTAAGAGCAAAATGTCGACGCTTAAAGATGGATCCGAAAAAAAACTTAAGCATTGTCATCATTGATTATTTGCAATTGATGAGTGCGGGAGGTTCCTCTAAAGGAGGAAATAGAGAACAAGAAATTTCAACTATCTCGCGTTCAATTAAAGAAATCGCAAAAGAATTAAATGTTCCGGTAATCGCTTTATCTCAATTGAGTCGTTCCGTAGAACAACGAGGAGGAGACAAACGTCCGATATTGTCTGATTTGAGAGAATCAGGAGCTATAGAACAAGACGCGGATATCGTTTCATTTATTTACAGACCTGAATATTACGGCTTCATACAAGATGAAGATGGAAATTCAAATCTTGGTGTGGGAGAAATAATTATTGCAAAACACCGAAATGGAGCACTTGAAAATGTTCGTTTACGTTTTGTAAAAGAATATGCACGTTTTGAAAACATAGAATCTGCTATTGATTATCATGAAGGAAATCATTTTTCCGGTAGTCTTCCACAAGGAGATAGCTTTGACAATAATCAAACAATCACTCTAAAAAGTAAAATCAATCAAGATGTAAATGATATTGATTTTAATCCTATAGATGATAATGGAACTCCTTTTTAATTATTAAAAGATGCTCTTACGCGTAAAACTATTTTTGGTTATTTTTCTTGTTTGTTTTTCATTTAACGGAAAAACTTCTCAAATTCTTATTCCTATGGATGAAACACAAACCAATCATCTTAAATCCTACGGAATAGCATATTTTTTATTAGAAAACGGAATAAGCATTGAATGGTTATTAAACTATAGAGGAGGTTCGTTTCTAACGCCACACTTGATGTCTATTGAGGAAGAGTTGATGCTTAGAGGAATTAAATACATTGTTTTAACAGATGGACAGGTTAATCGAATTAAAAATGAAATAGCCTCTCCTGAAGTTAATATGGAAGTTGTAAGATTAGATAAAGCTCCTAAAATTGCGGTCTATACACCCGAAGGGAAACAACCTTGGGATGATGCAGTCACATTAGTGTTAGAATATGCTGAAATTCCTTATGATAAAATTTATGACTCCATTATCTTAAATAAAGGATTAGCAGAATACGATTGGCTCCATCTTCATCATGAAGATTTCACCGGACAATATGGTAAGTTCTATGCTGCTTTCAGATCTTACCCTTGGTATAAAAGACAGGTTTATGAAATGGAACAATTGGCTAAAAGCTTAGGGTTTCAGAAAGTTTCAAAATTAAAATTGGCTGTAGCTCAAGAGATTAAAAACTATGTTATCGGAGGAGGTTTTTTATTTACAATGTGTAGTGGGACGGATTCATTTGACATTGCTCTTTCTGCTTATAATACAGATATTTGTGATGTTATGTATGACCATGACCCTATAGATCCTAATTGTCAAGAGAAATTGGACTTTAATGCTACTCTTGCTTTTGAAAATTTTCAATTAGTACTAGACCCTTTAGTATATGAATATTCGTCTATTGATGGAACGAAGAAACATAGGAGAAATGAAAAAACAGATAAATTTACTTTATTTGAGTTTTCAGCTAAATGGGATATTATCCCTACTATGTTAACTCAATGCCATACAGATGTTATCAATGGTTTTATGGGACAAACAACTGATTTTAATAAAGAATATATCAAATCGAATGTTCTTATACTTGGAGAGAGCAAGTCAATTGGAACGGCCAGATATATTCACGGAACATTAGGAATGGGAACATGGACATTCTATGGAGGACATGATCCTGAGGATTATGAACATCGAGTTGGAGATCCACCAACAGATTTAAATCTTCATCCTAATTCTCCGGGATATCGTTTAATATTAAACAATATCTTATTTCCTGCTGCTAAAAAGAAAAAGAGAAAAACTTAAAATTTTCTTTCTTACCTATTATATCCAATAT
>JALWLM010000189.1 GCA_027084145.1 Crocinitomicaceae bacterium
GTATTAAATAATGACAGATACTAGTTATACAAAAGAAGTTTTGGAAGAAGCAGTAAAAAATTGAGATATTGTGTATGATATAGATCCTGCTTTTAAACAAGAACTTGAAGAATTGTTTGTAAATGAAAATACAAACTGAGAAATTGCTTTAAAGTCAGAAAAAATCCTTGAAAATGAAATACTAGATTTTTTTAATGAGAATGTAGTTTGACAAGAAAATGCTAAAAAAGCTTTAGCAAAATCACTTTTAGGTGTAAATAAAGTTTGAGAAAGAGAATGAGTTTTATCAGCTTTATTTTTTGCGGGTCCTACATGAGTTGGTAAAACAGAATTAGCAAAACAATTATCATATCTACTTACAGGAAATAAGGAAAACATTACTATTATCCAATGAGCTGAATATCAAGAACGGGTAAAAATGTCTGCATTATTTGGTACAAGTCAATGATATGTTGGATATTGAGAAACTCCTATTTTATCAGATGTTAGATTATTTTGAAAAAAAGTAACAAAAAGACATGATTTAATAAAAGATAAAGATAATTTTACTATAATTTTGGTAGATGAAGTAGAAAAAATGCATCCAAGAATTACCCAATCTTTATTGGGTGTTTTAAATGAATGAAAGGTATATTTAGCTACAGGTAAAGAATATACTCAGGATGCTAAATATAGTTCTGTAACAGATGTAAGAAATACTATATGGATTTTTACTTCAAATGTTTGAAGTTTTGATGTAGCTCAAGAAAAAAATGAAAAACATATAAACCCTATCTGAGAAGATGCAAATAATAAACAAATAGATTATGTTCTATTTATTGGTGTTGAATTCTAAAATATACAACTAGATATGAGTCAGGTACTAAAAAATAATTATTCTGCCCTCGAGTTTGTTTATGAGTTTTACCTTAAGATGAAAAAGAGTAATATAAGTTTGGCATACGAAGGAGAAATAACGCACCAGATAACAAAGGCTTTTACTGCACTTGCCGAAAGTAGTATGCAGAGGGAGCAGGATTATACTACAGTACAGAAAAAGGTTTTTCACGTAATGGTGGAATGTCTGCAGAACGTTTCAAAGCATGCAGAGCGTGATTTTAATTATTATTCATCTAAAGATGGACGTGGGATTTTTCTTATTAGCAAAGATGAGAAAGAGTACAATATCACAACCGGCAATATTATAAAGAATGATAAGGTGGAATCCCTGCGCGAACTTCTGGAGAAGATTAATAGTATGACAAAAGAAGAGCTTACAAAATTATATAAACAACAGATACGTGAGGGACGCCTCTCTCCTAAAGGAGGTGCAGGTCTTGGCTTTATTGATATAGCACGCAAGACAGGACAAAAATTAATATACAGTTTCTTGCGAATAGATGATGAAAATTCTTTCTTTGTGCTTACTTCTACTATTCCACGAATTAAATCGTAATAGTATTGTATTCTAATAAAAATTGTAATTTGATTTTAAAAATTTAAACCTTAAACACAAAAAGCTTAAGAATATGTTGCAACCATTAAGAATTCAGGGAACAGACGATACACCGACCGTTATTCTGGATCCTAATCCTGATAGCCCACATTTTGAAATATCAGGGCGTTCACTGCCAGAAGACGTTGTGGCTTTTTACGAACCAATATTAGAATGGTTGGACGAGTATGCAAAAAATCCTTTACCAAAGACAGTTTTCGATTTCAAGTTGGAGTATTTTAATACTGCTTCGTCAAAATTACTTCTGGATATTCTGCTCAAACTAGAGGATATGTATGATGACGGACATGATGTATTAGTACGTTGGCATTATCCCGAAGACGACGAAGATATGCAAGAAGCTGGTGAGGAATATGCCGATATTGTAGAGGTGCCTTTTGAGCAAGTCCCTTACCAAATTGATTAACAATTAGTCAAAGCCTGACGTATGAGTGAAGAAATCTTAAATGCTTTAATACAGTTATTTGCTATTATAGCTAAGCAGGATGAGGGCTTGCATCCTAAAGAATTGGAGTATGTTGAATCATTTCTCACTCAGCAATTAGGAAAAGAAAGTGTAGAAGAATATCTTATTCAATTTAAGAAAAAAGCAACTCAAGAAGACCAGAAAAAAACAAGGCGTACAGATAAAAAACTTACACTAGTTAGTGATTCGGTAAGAATCCTTGGATTATGTAAGAAAATTAACAAGACCTTAAACCGCCGTCAGAAAGTTGTCGTTCTGGTACGTTTGTTCGAAATGGTCAACGCTAGCAGGCAGTTCACAGCCCAGCGTATGGCCATAATTAATACAGTAGCAGAAGTCTTTAATATTGACCGGGAAGAATACGAAGAAATTCACAACTTTGTAGTTTCAGAATCCCAGGAAGAGCTTGATTTTGATTCTATTCTGATTGTAGATGACAAGGAAGTAGAATGTAAAAAATGTAAATTTATCAAGACCGAATCTATTGACGGTTATTTAATAATCTTGCGTGTTAAGAGTGCAGACCTGTATTTCCTCCGTTATACAGGCAATGATAGTATATTACTTAACGGATTACCTGTATTTAATAACCGTATTTATCTTTTTGCCACTGGTGCTACAGTCAAGTTGCCACGTGGTAAACCTATTTACTACAGTGATGTAGTAGCTAAGTTCCTGGCAGATTATTCTGCTATCCGCCTTTCGTTTGACGTTATTGATGTCCATTATCGTTTTCCTACAGGTGACGTTGGGCTTCACAGGATCAATTTTTCAGAAACCCAGGGAAAGCTCATAGGTATTATGGGCGCAAGTGGTTCGGGTAAAACTACATTGCTCAACGTCCTGACAGGCATATACACACCTACTGATGGGCAGGTTCTCATAAATGGGATAGATTTACATAAGGAAAAAGAAAAACTAGAGGGAGTATTGGGCTATGTACCTCAAGATGACCTGCTTATCGAAGAGCTTACAGTTTTTGAAAATCTTTATTACAACGCTCTTTTGTGTTTCCGTGATAAGACAAAGGCTGAGATTAAAGAGCTGGTCAATAAAACTCTAAAAAGCCTTGGTCTTTATCAAATCCGCCACCTGAAAGTAGGAAATATCTTTAACAAGCTTATTAGTGGTGGACAGAGAAAGAGGTTAAATGTTGCACTGGAGCTTATCCGGGAGCCGAGTATTTTGTTTGTTGATGAGCCTACTACCGGCCTGTCATCCAGGGATTCGGAGAATGTAATGGACCTGCTCAGAGAGCTGGCTCTCAAAGGTAAGCTCGTCATCGTTGTAATTCACCAGCCATCGTCAGACATCTACAAGATGTTTGACAATATGCTTATCCTGGATACAGGTTACCAGGTATATTATGGTAATCCAATTGAGGCAATAATTTATTTTAAGCAGCTAGATAACCAGGTTAATGCAGATGTAGGAGAGTGTCCTGTTTGTGGTACAGTTAGGCCAGAGCTAATTTTTAATATTTTAGAGGCAAAGAAGGTTGATGAATTTGGCCATTATATAGAAGAGCGTAAGGTAAGTCCTAAGAAATGGGAGGAGTACTTCACAACATTGAAGAAAGTTGAGAGAGTGCCAACAGTGACAGATCCTCCTAAGGGTGCATTGAATTTGCCTAGCCGTATAAAGCAATATCTCGTTTTTCTCAAGAGGGATCTTAAGGCCAAGTTGAGCAATTCCCAATACGTAGTTCTAACCCTTACGGAAGCGCCACTATTGGGAGGTATATTGGCGTTCTTGATACGCTATATTGCCGACCCCATGTCTAATGTATATATTTTCTATGATAATGTGAACATGCCTGCTTATATTTTTATGAGTATTGTTGTGGCGCTGTTTTTAGGACTGTTGATAAGTGCAGAAGAGATTTTCCGGGATCGTAAAATATTGAAACGGGAGAAGTTTTTGAATTTGAACAGGCATAGTTATCTAATGGCTAAGATTACAATTTTATTAGTCATTTCTGCTATACAGGCATTTGAGTATACATTGGTAGGTAATTTAATCCTTGGTATTAAGGATATGATGTTTATTTATTGGTTTGCCTTGTTTTCGACTTATGTATTTGCAGTAATGTTGGGTCTTAATATTTCTGCATCTTTCAATTCTGCTGTTACGATTTACATTATGATTCCGTTGATAATGATTCCATTGATGGCATTGGGAGGTGCTTTCTTTAGTTTTGACAAATTAAACAGAAAGATAAGTACTATAGGGAAGGTACCACCAATAGCCGAATTCATGGAGTCACGTTGGGCCTATGAGGCATTAATGGTTTACCAATTCAAAAATAACCGTTTTGAGCGTATTTTCTTTGATCTGGACAAGGCTATTAGCCAGGCGGATTACAAGCAAGTACACTGGATACCTGCCATTAAAGACCATCTTAATGATGCGTATGATGCGTTAATAACAATGGAAGAAGAGCCAGATGCTAATATTGATTCTTTGAAATTTGTTATAGAGGATAACCTAAAGCTTGTTTACAATGAGTTAAAAGAAGAGTTGCGGAAGAACAAACAAGTGGCCTTTGACTATCTGGATAAGCTTAATTTACAGGGTTTTGATGAGGATGTTTATGATGCTACTATTGATTATTTAGATCAATTGAATGATTACTATGGACAGATTTTCTTTAATAAGGATAGCGAGAAAGAAGCAATAAAGACTTATCTGGCCAAGAAGTATGGTCCTCATTATTATATTGCTCTGAGAAATAAATATCACAATGAGCATATCGAAGATATAGTGACAAATAAGTTTGAAAAATATAAGATCTTGGAGTACAAACACCATCTTATCCAGCAGACAGATCCTATTTTCCAGGATCCGGATGATAGTCATTGGATAGGCTTCAGGAGCCATTTCTTTGCTCCTAAGAAGTATTTTATGGGACATTATTTTGAGACATATTGGTTTAATATGGCAGTGATTTGGTTTATGGCTTTATTGTTGTATCCTCCACTATATTATGAGCATTTCCGTAGGTTTATTGATTGGATAAGCAGAATTAAGCTTTCCAAAATATTCGCTGGAATAAAAAAAGGTTCTAATAAGGAGGAAAAATCAGTTGCCAGTGTATAAGTTTTAGCTTTGTATTTATTAAAATAAAATCATTTTTAACAAGTCCATAAGCTCTAAATCCTGATTTTGGATTAATTTCATCAGGATTTGATGAAATTTTTAATATCCATTTATTCCACTCACATCTCTCATGGAACCCATGTTGTCCTGGCAGTGGAACAGTATGTCCAACTCTTGTTGGAGTCCATGCACCTAAATTACCAGCATGTCTTCTTGTTTTTTCTGACTTGTGTGATGTTAATTTTACTCCAAATCTTTTAACAGCACCTTGAAATCCTTTTCCTTTTGTAATTCCATGAGAATCAACTAACTCTCCACTATTAAAAAC
>JALWLM010000190.1 GCA_027084145.1 Crocinitomicaceae bacterium
GACGAAAAGATACGATATTTACTTGACTGAAAAAAAAATATAATATGATACATATGTTTTCACCTGCTAACATCATTACATCTTTAAATCTATTATCAGGTGTTTTTTCTATTTTATTGATACTTTCTGGAAATTTGATGGATGGTGTAGCATTGATTTTTTTAGGTGCAATTTTTGATTTTTTAGATGGTTTTGTTGCTCGATGGACGCGTTCGTATAGCGAATTAGGAAAACAACTAGATTCATTGGCAGATATTGTTACGTTCGGTGTTGCTCCCGGTATAATGATGTTTGTTGTATTAACACTATCCGTTACTTTTGATGATGGTCTTTCGGTGTTTTCGTCAAAACAAATTGCAGAAACATGGATGCAGTGGTTGAGTTCTATAACTAAAAGAGATGCTGATTTATTCCCGTTAGTTGCTTTTTGCATTCCTTTCTTTTCATTGTTTAGACTGGCTAAGTTTAATATTGACACAAAACAGTCTGAACGTTTTATAGGTCTTCCTACTCCTGCGAATACTATTTTTTTCTGTACTTATCCTCTTGTTCTTTCGGATGTTGATAATAAAGCGTTAAATTTTCTATTTGACCCGTCATTAATAGTTGTAATTATATTGATTATGAGTTTTTTATTAGTGTCAAATATGCCGTTGTTTTCATTGAAATTTAAAACATTTAAATGGAAAGGAAATGAGATTAGAATTATTTTTCTGTTGATAAGTTTGCTATTTATTTTTGTTTTTCATTTTTGGTCTATTGCAATAATCGTATTTTTGTACCTGTTTTTATCACTTATTGAAAATTTTTATAACGCAAGGAGAAATGAAATTTAAAGCTGAAATCGACATTATGCCATTAGACGCATTACTTGATCCTCAAGGTAAAGCAGTGACAAGTAGTTTGAAAAATATAGGACTTGAAGCAGTGTCTAATGTTCGTATAGGCCGCCATATTCGCATGTTTATTGAGTCAGACTCAAAAGAAGAAGCTTCTAAAATTGTAGATGAAGCTTGTGATAAACTTTTAGTAAACAAAATAATGGAGAGTTATACTTTTTCTATTGAAGAAGTATAGTATTTCTTATTTTTTTGTAACTTCCAACTTTAGATTCAATTTTAAAAACAACTTAAAATGGAAGAAGTAAAAAAGACCTCAAAAGAGAAAGGAGGATATATTGCTGCTATATTATTGTTATTGGGTGGAGTAGCCTTTTTAACTTATTTATATACTTCTAAAGGGAAGGAATTAGAACAATGCAGGAAAGAAAACGCGATCTTAACTGCAGATATGAATGGGATGAACCAAATGTTATCAGGATACTTGGGGGATATGACCAATGATTTAAAAACGGATTTTGCAAATATGCTGGAGACTTATGACGCTCTATTGCAAGAAGACAAAATCAATAAAGATTCATTGGAAGCACAAAAACAGCGGATTATGGAACTTCAAGAGGAGGTTAAGAAAGGTAAATTAACAGCTTATCAGTTGTTTAAGGCGCGGAAAGAGATTGAAACGATGAAGCGTATTATGAGAGGGTATATAGTACAGATTGATTCATTAAACACATTGAATAAAAAATTAACATACAACCTCGAAGAAACAGAGGGGAAATTACAGCTTACATCTCAGGAAAGAGACCAATACAAAAAAGAGGCGGAAGAAAAAGGAGAGTTAGTTAAAAAAGGGTCTAAACTTCAGGCTTATAATTTCAATTCAGGAGGACTAAAGCAAAAACTTAATGGAAGTATGGTGGAAACCAATAGAGCACGTAATACAGTTCAAATTCGCTCATTATTTACCATATCTGCCAACCCTATCACGACTCCGGGTAAGAAGAAAGTATATATGCAGATTATTGCACCAAGTGGTAAGACTTTACAGCATAGTTCAGGGAATATAATAGAAACGGAAAAAGGTTCTGTGCCTTTCTCTGATTACAAAGAAATTGATTATCAAAATCAAAGAATAGATGTTGGGATTTATTATCGCTTAGCAGGAGCTAAGGCTGAGAAAGGAAATTATAAAGTAAATATTTATTGCCAAGGGCATCTTATAGGAACTGATAATTTTACTTTAAAGTAGATTGAGTTAATGACAAATATTTTTATTGCAAATCTAGATTGGAGTATTACTTCTGAAGATTTAAAAGCTACATTTTCTGTTTTTGGAGAAGTTCATTTAGCACATGTGGTTTATGAAAAAGACACTAAGAGGTCGAGAGGATTCGGTTATGTCGAAATGCCTAACGCTGAAGATGCGATTAGAGCAATTCAAGCATTAAATGGATTTGAAATTAATGGAAGAAAAATAGATGTAAAAATTGCATCTTCAAAGAATAATCGTAAAAAACAAACAAAAAAACAATAATATGTTAGAAGCAATCGATCAAGGGTATGTAACACTTGCAGTTGATGAATTAGGAATAGCAACAGTTGAATTCGGACATCCGTTAAGTAATTCACTTCCCGGAAAAATATTGAATAAGTTAGCGGAAACAATTACTAAAGTAGGAATAGATGATGACGTGAAAGTGGTCATATTAAAATCAGGAGGTGAAAGAGCTTTTTGTGCGGGAGCAAGTTTTGATGAATTGATTTCAATAAAAGATTTTGAAACAGGGAAGAAGTTCTTTTCAGGGTTTGCAAACGTTATTAACGCTTGTAGAAAGTCTCCTAAATTGATTATAGGCCGTGTTCAAGGGAAGGCTGTTGGAGGAGGAGTTGGGTTAGCTTCTGCGGTAGATTATTGTTTTGCGACTAAGTACGCCGATATAAAACTCTCTGAATTAGCAGTAGGAATCGGGCCGTTTGTAGTTGGTCCTGCAGTAGAAAGAAAAATGGGAGTGTCAGCAATGAGTCAACTGGCAATCAATGCAACGGAATGGAGGACGGCTTATTGGGCAAAAGAGCAAGGGCTTTATGCGGAAGTTTTTGAGAGTGTAGATGAAATGGATAAAAAAATAGAAGAATTATCAATTCGTCTGGCAAAGTCAAACCCTGAAGCAATGACTTTATTGAAGAATATTTTCTGGGAAGGAACAGATCATTGGGATGAACTTTTAATGGAAAGAGCGGAAATGAGCGGAAAATTAGTTCTTTCAGACTTTACCATTAATGCAATTAATCAGTTTAAGAAAAAATAATTTTTTGATTCAATGAAAAATTGACACAGAAAAGCTGTTTTTTTATGGTGTTTGCAATTTCTTTTGCAACTTTTTTCAAAATCAATTTGTTAATAAAACTATTAATCATATCTTTGCACCCCAATTTGGGTAATTAGTCGTTAAACTAAATTAAAAAAGAATAATTGTGGATACATTAAGTTACAAAACAATTTCCGCTAATAAAGAGACCGCAGATAAAAAGTGGTACATAGTGGATGCAGAAGGGCAGACTGTTGGTCGTTTAGCTAGTAAAGTAGCCAAAGTCCTCCGAGGGAAGCATAAGCCGAATTTTACACCACATGCAGATTGTGGAGATAATGTAATTGTGATTAATGCCGAAAAAGTTTCTTTCTCAGGGACAAAGTTGGTTGACAAAACTTACATTAGACATACAGGATATCCCGGTGGTCAACGACAAGCAACAGCAGAGGAGCTATTGGCGAAAAATCCTGAACGAGTAGTAGAAAAAGCTATAAAAGGAATGTTGCCTAAGAATAAATTAGGAAGAGCCCTTTTTAGAAATTTAAAAGTATACAAAGGAGCTGAGCATAAGCAAGAAGCTCAAAAGCCCGAAGTATTGAACCTAGATACATTTAAATAAAATATGGAAGTAATAAACACATTAGGACGAAGAAAAACAGCTGTTGCCCGAGCTTACATGACAGAAGGTAAAGGTAATGTAACAGTAAATGGAAGAGATTATAAAGAATTTTTTCCTACGGAAGTTTTACAGTTTAAAGTAACACAACCATTTGAACTTACGGATACAACAGGTAAGTTTGATGTGAAAATAAACGTTTCCGGAGGAGGAATTAATGGACAAGTAGAAGCTGTTCGCTTAGCAATCTCCAGAGCATTAGTTGAGGTAAATGAAGAAAATAAGCCTTTACTAAAAGCAAAAGGATTGATGACTAGAGATCCTAGAATGGTAGAAAGAAAGAAACCCGGGCAACCAAAAGCACGTAAAAAATTCCAATTCTCAAAACGTTAAGAGATATTGGAAGTTGTTTAGTATCCAAGCCCTTGAGTACTGCTTTATGCCCCTCTTGGAGCTGATTACTAATATAAATAAGGAAGGTAAACAATTAAAAATTAAAAAATGAAGAAATTAACATTTGAAGAATTATTAGAGGCAGGAGTTCATTTCGGACACTTGAAAAGAAAATGGAATCCGGCAATGGCGCCGTATATCTTTGAGGAAAAGAAAGGTATCCACATTATCGACTTAAATAAAACGCTTGAACACCTTGAAAGATCGGCGGCAGCACTTAAGCAAATAGCAAAATCCGGAAAGAAAATTCTTTTTGTTGCAACAAAAAAGCAAGCAAAAGGAATTGTAGAAGAAAAAGTGAAAGAAGTTAATATGCCTTATGTTACTGAGAGATGGACAGGAGGTATGTTAACAAACTTCTCTACGACACGTAAGTCCATAAAAAAGATGCAGGCTATCGATAAAATGAAGCAAGACGGAACGTGGGAAACGTTGAACAAAAGAGAACGTCTTTTTAAAACTCGTCAAAGAGAGAAGTTAGAAAAAACATTTGGCTCAATTGCAGATATGACGAGATTGCCTGCTGCAATTTTTATCATTGATATTGTTAAAGAACATATCGCATTGAAGGAAGCTAAGAGATTAAATATACCGGTTTTTGCAATGGTAGACACAAATGCAAATCCGAAATCGGTAGATTTCCCGATCCCTGCGAATGATGATGCTACAAAATCAATTGCTCTTATTGTCGGATATGTATGCGATGCAATTAAGGAAGGTCTTGAAGAAAGACGTTCTGCAAGAGAAGCTGCAAAAGCTAAAAAAGAAGCAACAAAGGAAGAAGCAAAAACAGAAAAATAACAAACAAATTTAAATTTATAAAGACATGGCAACAATTACAGCTGCAGATGTTAACAAACTAAGAAAGCAAACAGGTGCTGGAATGATGGACTGCAAAAAAGCGCTTGTTGAAACAAACGGTGATTTTGAAGCAGCAATCGATGTTCTTAGAAAAAAAGGACAAAAAGTAGCAGCAAAAAGAGGTGATAACGAAGCTAAAGAAGGTTTGGTTATTGCTAAAGCAACAGAAGATGGAAAATCAGGTGTTATTTTAGCACTTAACTGTGAAACTGATTTCGTTGCAAAAAATAGTGATTACAATGATTTTGTTGAATCTTTAGTAAAAATTGCTATTGAAAAACAACCGGAGAGTATAGAAG
>JALWLM010000191.1:0-1606 GCA_027084145.1 Crocinitomicaceae bacterium
AAATAAGGCATATCAATGATTCGGTATTTTTCTCCTACAAAAACATGCCTTTTCCTTACTCCAATCGTATCTTGATTCACAATCACCGTCAACATATCTTTCCTGTTTAAAATTTGCACTTTTAAATCATTTGATTTCAAAGAAACTTTTCCGTTTTTCAATTTTACAAAACGTGTATTACCCGGTTTTACTTGATTGTAATTATTTGCCATGTATTCTGCTTTTTGTCTATCATCAGTATAAAAAAAGACCATATCACGTGCATTTTTAACACTCAAAAAAGGTAAATAATGATTATATATAACAATCTCTTTTGCATTCATATTTTCCCATCGAGAATATTGCATTCCTGTAAAAATCAAAATTGAAATCATCAGTAAACCGTAAAAATATCTTTTCCCTTTTTTTAAAAAGAGAAGATAAAGTGCATAAATTACAAAGATGATTATCCATGAAATCTGAAATCCTCTAGCTACAGAAAACGGAAGATTTTGAATTTTCATCACAAAAGCAATCATTGCAACAACGATAAATCCCAACAAAAAAGCTATAAATTGATTTAAGCCCGGTATTTTACAAAAAATTAAAAAACATATTCCCAAACATAGAACAAGCCCTGCAAAGATCATCATCCCGATATTTGTCAATATAAAGTAATTAGGAAATTGGTGAAAATAATATAATGTTAGAGGAAACGTCGCTAATTGTGCAGCAATACCAACTGCTGTTCCTTCCCATACTTTTCTTAAAAATTTACTGGGTACATAAATCAATTTAACAATCGGTTGGTAAAACAGAAAAATCCCCAACATTGCTAAATAAGAAAGTTGAAATCCGATGTCATAAATTACTGTTGGTCGCCAAATCATTAAAATACAAGCAGAGAAAAAGAGTAAATTCAATGGTGATGCTTTTCTGGAAGAAATCATTGCCCAACTTAAAACCGTAAACATTAAAGTTGCCCGTACAACTGAAGAAGAGAAACCTGTAATAGCAGCATAAAACCAAATTAAAACAATAGAGATATAAATGGCTCTTTTCTTAGAAAAAAATTTAGGAAACTTGCTAAATAAAAAGAACAGCATCATTTGAACAATACCAACATGTAATCCTGAAACAGCCAATACATGCATTGCCCCTGCTTTGCTAAACCCTGATCGAACCTCCTCAGACAATTCTTCTTTGTTACCCAAAATCAATGCTTTAAGTACACCCCGTTCATCTTTTGAAAAACTTTCATGGTCAAATACTTTTAACATTTGCTCTCGTAAATCAGCCAAAACAAATTCTAAATCTTTGTACTCCTTTTTACGAATAAACAATGCATCATCTTCAGGAACAAACCCCATACGATAAATGCCTTTGCTCATCCAATATCTTTCCGCATCAAATTCTCCCGGATTATTTTGATTATCAATCTTTTTTAATCTTGTTTTCACAAAGACTAAATCCCCTCTTCTAAACTTATCATTATTAAAAAACAATAATACTTTTTCAGGTTTTAGCTTCGACAATACACCTTCATGTTTTAGGACGCAAATAGACTTACGCCACAATGAAACAGGTTTTGATATTTCTTTAATTTCAACAATAAAACTTCCTTCTT
>JALWLM010000191.1:1616-5363 GCA_027084145.1 Crocinitomicaceae bacterium
AAATTCATTGACCATTAAAGCCTAACCAAAACAATAAATAGTCAAAAAAGAAGAAAACAAAAATGTTTTATTTCGTTCTTGTTTATATGATCGTAAGGCTAATAAAAAGAATAAAATCAAAATTATGAAGAGTATTTCAGGAGAAAAAGAGTGAACATGTCGTCCGGTTTCTATCCCTAACAGAATGAATATCGTGATATACAGAAAAGGCTGTTTAAAAAACATTCATCATATTTTTCCTAAAATAACGATTTTACTCTAATCTCATATCTTTATCCACCTCCATTTTTTACATAAAAAAAGCGATTAATGTTTAATCGCTTTTTGAAAATCATTGAATTTATCTTTTCTTAGAGTAACTCTTTCTCTATAATTTCTTTTAATGCTGATTTCGGAAGTGCTCCTGCTTGCATCATGGGTTGCTTATCCATTGGAATAAACAAGATAGATGGAATAGAACGAATTTGAAAAACTGCAGATAATTCTTGCTCTACTTCTGTATCAACTTTATAAATGATAACCTTGTCTTTGTATTCCTCAGAAAGTTCTTCTAAAATTGGTGCCACCATCTTACAAGGTCCACACCAATCTGCATAAAAATCAATAATTGCGGGTTTATCCCCTTTATATTTCCATTCTTTTTCTGTTGTGTAATCAAATACCTCTTTTTTAAAAAGTTCTGCTGTTAGTTTTATTGTTGCCATTTTTTTATTTATAATTTTGTACAAAGGTACGGAAATACATTTATCAGTATGTAACATAGATTACCTCTATCGATCATCTTATTTACTTTCACATATATTGATTGTTTCACCAATAAATAATATACTGAAATCCTATCAAAATTGTATCTTTATACCCAAAAAACTATGAGAATAGCTGTTGTTGGTGTTACCGGAATGGTTGGCGGAGTAATGCTAAAAGTATTAAGAGAGTTTAATTTTCCCATTACAGAATTAATCCCCGTTGCTTCAGAAAAATCAGTAGGAAAATCAATTAATTTTGGTGGAAATTCATATCAAATTGTCAACATTGAAACTGCAGTTGAATTAAATCCGGATATTGCGATATTCTCTGCCGGAGGTCAAACTTCATTGGATTGGGCTCCAAAATTTGCAGAAAAAGGAACCGTTGTCATTGATAACTCTTCCGCTTGGAGAATGGACCCGGCAAAAAAGCTAATTGTTCCGGAAATCAATGGAAATACAATCACGAAAGATGATAAAATTATAGCAAACCCCAATTGTAGCACCATTCAAATGGTCTTGGCGCTAAAACCTTTACATGATGCTTTTACCGTAAAACGAGTTATTGTTTCCACTTATCAATCTATAACAGGGACGGGAGTTAAAGCTGTAGAGCAATTGGAAAATGAAAGAAAAGGTGTTCCCGGAGAAAAAGTCTATCCATACACGATTGATAAAAATTGTTTACCTCATTGTGATGCCTTTTTAGATAACGGGTATACCAAAGAAGAAATGAAATTGGTTAATGAAACAAAGAAAATTTTAGACCCGAATATTAAAGTAACTGCAACTGCTGTTCGTGTTCCCGTTGTTGGAGGTCACTCTGAATCCATCAATGTTGAATTTGAAAAAGATTTTGACCTTTCAGAAGTGAGGAGATTACTTCATAATCAAAAGGGGATTACATTAAAGGATGACCCGATAACCAATACATACCCTATGCCATTGTATGCAGAAGGTAAAGATGATGTTTTTGTGGGTAGAATACGACGAGATGAAAGCAAAGAGAAAGCTCTAAATATGTGGGTCGTTGCTGATAATCTCAGGAAAGGGGCTGCTACAAATGCCGTTCAGATTGCTCATATTGTACGTAAAATCATCTCTTAAAAAACCACCATCTTTTTAGTGCAGAACCTCTAAAATCATCTAATATCTCTGTGATATTATTGTCTAACATTTTTTTCTCAAACTTAAACATTCCCTTGGATTGTTTGTAGTCAAGTTCTTTTTTAAATATGGGAATAACACTTAAAAAATGAATTATTTTATCATTCTCTTCTATGGGTGAAAGTTGATTTTTAAGGAAAATAGGATCTGAAAACAATAAATACTCTTGCTTCATTGTTGGAGACAATGATGATTTACAATATACAGTATGTCCGTGTCCAAACCAAGTTTCTTTTTCTTTAACATGATTGACTAATTTTCTCAACCAATCAAAAACCCAGTTGAATTTAGGGTTCTGCATTTCAGACAAGTCCCAATAAGATGGCAGACAAAAATAAAGTTCATTATATTCTCTACCTTTCCATTTTTCGGCAACGGGCATTTTATAATTTCTTAACCCGTCTGTCATTAAAATAGTTATGTTTTTTCCTTCTATTTCTGTTTGAATAGACAGCAAGGAAGCATCGTTTTCTTGATTAGTGACTGTTCTTATCGCTTCTTTTCCAAAGCGTTTTGCCAATTCATCTTTCACTGTATAATTCTTTAAAGCGAAAGTAATTAAAATTTATGAAAGGATTTTTTTGAGTTCCCTTTAAAATAAAGTTTTTCAAACTTTATCCGTTTTCTAATTCTTCTTTTAAATACTTGGCTGTATAAGACGTCTTTATTGTTTTTTTGACAAACTCTTCAGGAGTTCCTTCACCGATTATATTCCCTCCTTTTTCTCCACCTTCCGGACCTAAATCAACAATATAATCTGCGACTTTAATGATATCCATGTTATGCTCAATAACTAATACCGTGTTTCCTTCATCAACGAGTTTTTGTAAAACTTCTAACAGCATTTTTATATCTTCAAAATGAAGCCCTGTCGAAGGTTCATCTAAAATATAAAGCGTCTTTCCTGTGCTTCGTTTGGATAATTCTGCAGCTAACTTTATCCGTTGAGCTTCTCCTCCTGAAAGTGTCGTCGAAGGCTGTCCCAATTTCACATATCCTAATCCTACATCATTTAAGGTTTTCAAAATACGATATATCTTAGGAATATTTTCAAAAAACTTTAATGCCGTTTCAATTGTCATTTCTAATACATCATTGATTGATTTTCCGCGATATCGAATCTCCAGAGTTTCTCTATTGTATCTCTTTCCTAGACAAGTTTCACATTCTACCAAAACGTTAGGCAAGAAATTCATCTCTACGACTTTCATTCCCGCACCTTTACACGTTTCACACCTTCCCCCTACGACATTAAAAGAAAAACGCCCCGGTTTATATCCTCTAATTTGAGATTCAGGGAGGTTTGCAAATAAACGTCTTAATTCATCAAATACTTTCGTATATGTAACAGGATTCGATCGTGGTGTTCTTCCTATCGGATTCTGATCTATTTCCACCACTTTATCAATATGTTCCACTCCTGAAATAGATGTATATGGCAATGGTGTTTTTACTCCGTTATAAATCTCTTTTAATAAAATCGGATATAAAGTTTTGTTAATTAACGAGGACTTCCCGCTTCCTGAAACTCCCGTAACACAAGTAAAAGTACCTAAAGGTAAAGTGAAAGCTACATTTTTCAAATTTCTACCTCGTGCCCCTTTCAAGACAATATTCTTTCCATTCCCTTTTCTTCTTTTTTCAGGTATCTCAATCTTTTTTATCCCAAAAAGATATTGATATGTTAAAGACTCAACATTATCCATTTCTGAAAGTTGACAAGCATGGATAATTTCTCCTCCATGTTCTCCTGCTCCGGGTCCTAAATCAACAATGAAATCAGATGCTTCCATTGTTTCTTTATCATGTTCAACAACAATAACGGTATTCCCGG
>JALWLM010000192.1 GCA_027084145.1 Crocinitomicaceae bacterium
AATTAAAACAGCAGATTTTTGATATCCTGCGAAGTATTCCCGCTTTGGCTATTTTTATGTTGCCACTTGGTGCTTTGATATTACCTCTTGTAATGAAAATTATTCCGGATCTGTTACCTTCAGCTTTTCGCAATAATGAAATCGATGAAGGTAAATAGTTGTTGAAAATAGCGATGTATTTCAAGGAGATTATTATCTTTATTAAGTTTAATAGAAATAATAAATCATGTATCGTTTAATATTACTGTTGGTATTCATCTCTCATTCTTTAGCGGCACAACCCAAAATAGGGGTAACGCTAAAAAAGAAATATTTTGGATATTATCAAGGTAAAATAGAAGGTTATAATGTTGATGTAGGAGAAAAAATTTTGCGAACGGATCCTGTGGATATATTTATTACTTTAACAAAAGATAGTGTATTCCTAACAATAGGTAATAATCAATTAAAAGGGACTTATAATGTGATGTTTCGAGCAAAAAAATATTACTTGTTAGAAGCTGATATGAATGGGCAAGATGCATCTGAGCGTCTTATTGTATATATAAAAGGAAAGAAAATGAGAAGAGATGGAATGTATCCACAACCTGTTGTAGAGTTAAAAAAAGTAAGAAAGAAAAAACATTAGACTTTGTCTCTTTCTACTCTTTGGACGCCTTCTACTTGATTCAATTTTAGCATTAATTCTTCTAAGTGGTCCGTATCATATACTAAGACAGAGACTTTTCCAATGAATAATTCGTCTTTTGTTTCAAAAGAGATAGACTTCATGTTTACATGATGCTCATTAGTTACAATATTAGTGATTTCATTAACAATACCTACTCTATCTACACCATGTATTGTTATCATTGCCAAATTCTCTTTTGATTTTGTGTTTTTCCATGTTGCTTTGATACATCGATAGGCCATTTTAGAGAGTAGATGTTCTGCATTTGGACAATCATATCTATGAATTCGTATTCCTTCATTAATCGTTATGAAGCCAAAAACATTATCTCCGGGAATAGGAGTACAGCATGGTGCCATTGTGTAATCAATATCTTTAAAATCGTCACCGATGAGAATCGTATCTTTTTTACTATCGATTTTAGAGATAAGTTCATTGAATTTAGGTTTTGTTTCTTTTTCTCTTTTTCTTTCAGGAAGTTTTAGTTTTTTATTTTCTTTCTTTAATTCTCGTATTTTTTTTGTACTGATTTTTCCTTTTGCTATGCGAACATAAAGTTCAGTCGCATTCGGAGTATTGAAAAATTTTTCGAGGACTTTAATGTTTTCTGATGTGAAATCAATATCCATTTGACGAAATTTTCGAGCAAGAATTTCTTTTCCATCAGCGGCTATTTGTTTTTTCTCTTCATTTAGCGCTTGTTTAATACGTTGTTTTGCTTTTATTGTGACAACGTATTTTAACCATTCCTCATTAGGGTGCTGCTTAGAACTTGTAATGATTTCAATTTGGTTCCCGCTTTTAAGTTGATGACTTAAAGAAACAAGTTTCTGATTGACTTTTCCTCCAATGCAAGTATTTCCTATTTCCGTGTGGATGTCATAAGCAAAATCAAGTATAGTGGCACCTGTCGGAAGTACTTTTAATTCACCTTTAGGTGTGAAAACATAAATTTCATCATTGAACAAGTTTAATTTAAACTCATTGACAAAATCCATAGCATTAGACTCAGCGCTTTCCAGTAAATCTCTAATTTCTGAAATCCAAAGGTCGAACTTTGTTTCTCCTTTTTTAGACTCTTTATATTTATAATGAGCAGCAAATCCTTTCTCTGCAATTTCATCCATTCGTTTTGAACGAATTTGAACTTCCACCCACTTTCCCGTTTTAGACATTACAGTGGTGTGTAAGGATTCATATCCATTAGCTCTAGGTGTAGAGATCCAGTCTCTTAAACGATCAGGATTAGGTTGGTAAAAATCAGTAACAAGACTATAGATTCTCCAACAATCAGCTTTTTCTAGTTCAGGGGGAGTGTCAACAATAATTCTTATAGCGAAAATGTCGTAAACTTCATCAAAAGAAACTCCTTTGGATTGCATTTTTCTCCAAATTGAGTAAATGGATTTTGTACGAGCTTTAATTTTGAAAATATAACCCTCTCGAAGTAGAGCCTCTTTTATGGGGAGGGTAAATTTCCGTATAAATCGTTTTCTTGCTTCTTCCGTTGATTTTAACTTTTGTTTTATTTCATTATATTTTTCAGGGTTTGTATAACGAAAGGCAAGGTCTTCCAATTCACTTTTGATAGAATAAAACCCAAGACGATGGGCGAGTGGCCCATATAAAAATTTGGTTTCAGATGCAATTTTTTGTTGTTTATCATAACGCATACTGCCTAATGTACGCATGTTATGAAGACGGTCGGCAAGTTTAATGAGAACAACGCGAATATCATCCGATATTGTTAGAATCATTTTACGGAAATTTTCTGCTTGAACAGATACCGATTGATCGAAAACTTCCGGTATTTTGGTTAAACCATCAATAATTCTTCGAACTTTTTGACCAAACAATTCTTCAATATCATCAAGTGTGATATGTGTATCTTCTACAGTATCATGTAAGAGGGCACAAACAATGGATGTGGTTCCCAACCCCATTTCTTCTGCACAAATACGGGCTACTGCAATAGGGTGGTAGATATAGGGTTCTCCTGATTTCCTTCGCATTTCACTATGGGCATCAAGAGCAACGTCAAAAGCTTTTCTGATGAGTTTAGTGTCTTCTCTTGTTCTGTTTTTATGAGCACGGAGAAGACCTCTAAAAGCGTTTAAAATCTCTTTTCTTTCTTTTTCGAGGTCTATTTCATGCTTTTCAGTCATAATAATTATTTAGCAGGTAATAATTTTGTGCTAACTTCTCCGAATCCGATGCGGACACCGTTTTTAGAGGCGTAGCCTCTCATGATAACAGTATCATTGTCTTCAATGAATTTTCGTTCCGTTCCGTCAGACATTTTGAACGGTTTCGTTCCTTTCCATGAAATTTCGAGCATAGAACCATACATTCCTTCTTCAGGACCTGATATTGTTCCTGACGCCATCGTGTCACCACAATTAATATTACATCCATTTACAGTATGATGTGCTAATTGTTGATTCATATTCCAATATAAATATTTTAAGTTGGAATTACAAACAACATTTTCTTCTCCGTCTTCGGGTTGAATAATGACTTGAAGGTTTACATCAAGATGTTTGTCTCCTTTATATTCTAAGTAAGGTAAAACTTTAGGTTCTTGGATAGGGCCGGGAACTCTAAAAGGTTCTAAAGCATCAAGAGTGACAATCCAAGGAGACATTGAAGATCCGAAGTTTTTCCCTAAAAATGGACCTAAAGGGACATATTCCCACCCTTGTATATCTCTTGCACTCCAGTCATTGAATAAAGTTAAACCGAAAATATAATCATCCGCTTCTTTTGTGGAAATAGAATCACCCAATAGTTTTCCTTGATAGGTGATAAATGCAACCTCCAATTCAAAATCCATCAGTTTTGAGGGACCAAAAGTTGGTTGATTTGCAGTAGGTGGTTTCATTTGTCCTTTCGGGCGATGAATCGGTGTTCCGGAGATGACAATAGATGAAGAACGTCCATGATACCCGACCGGTATATGTTTCCAGTTGGGAAGTAATGCATTGTTAGGGTCACGAAATAAACAACCTACATTGAAAGCATGTTGTTCACTGGAGTAAAAGTCCGTATAATCCCCTATTTGTACAGGAAGTAACATTGTTACTTGTTTCATGGGGATTAACACTTGTTGAACGTGGTGTTCGTGATTTTTTAAATCATCAAAATCATCTCGAAATAATTTAGACAAGCGATTTCTCAATTTTCGAGTCGCTTCTTTTCCTTTCATCATCATATGATTCAGATATTCTGAATCAAAATCTTCTAATGTAAAAGGAAGATTATCTAAATATCCCAAGATAAACAATGATTTTAGGTCAATTGCAAAATCACCTATTCGAGAAGCAACTCTAGGTTTTCCACCATTGATTTTAATAATTCCAAAAGGTAAATTTTGAATGGGAAAATCTGAATTTTCAGGAACTTTTATCCAGCTCTTTAATGTCGGGTCATTTGCTTTTATTTCTATCATGTCTATTTTGTTTTATTAATAAATAATAAAGTTACACATTAAAACGGAAATGCATAATATCTCCGTCTTGTACCATATATTCTTTACCTTCAATTCTAAATTTTCCGGCTTCTTTTACTGCAGCTTCACTTCCGTATTTTACAAAATCCTCGTAGGAAATGACTTCTGCACGAATAAATCCTTTTTCAAAATCTGTGTGAATCACTCCGGCAGCTTGTGGGGCAGTAGTCCCTCGTTTAATTGTCCAAGCGCGAACCTCTTTTTCTCCAACTGTAAAGAAAGTTTCAAGATTTAATAATTTATAAGCAGAACGTATCAAGCGGTTCACTCCAACTTCCTCAAGTCCTAATTCTCCTAAAAAGAGTTGTCTTTCATCATAGGTTTCTAATTCCATGATATCTGCTTCTATAGCAGCACCTATGATGAGGACTTCAGCATCTTCATTTTTCACCGCTTCTTTTACGGCTTCTACATAGGTATTTCCATCTTTAACGGAAGCTTCATCTACATTGCATAGATAGAGTACAGGTTTTGAAGTGATTAATTGAAAACTTTTTACAATTTTTAAATCTTCATTATCAAAATCAATTGTACGAACAGATTTCCCTTCTTCTAATGTAGTTTTAATTTTAGTAGCTAATTCATGTTCTTTTAAAGCATCTTTGTCTCCTGATTTAATGACTCTTGTTAAAGAGTTTATCCTCTTTTCTATCGTTTCTAAATCTTTTAATTGTAACTCTGTGTCAATAATTTCCTTATCTCTCACAGGATCAACGGAACCGTCCACATGAACGACGTTTCCATCATCAAAACAACGTAAAACATGAATAATGGCATCTGTTTCTTTAATGTTCGCTAAGAATTGATTCCCCAATCCTTCACCTTTTGAAGCGCCTTTAACTAGTCCAGCGATATCAACAATTTCTATTGTTGTAGGGATTACTTTTTGAGGTCTTGCCAGTTGTTCCAGTTTTTCTAGACGTTTGTCAGGAACTGAAATGGTTCCTACATTAGGTTCAATCGTACAAAAAGGATAGTTTGCCGATTGTGCTTTTGCATTTGATAAACAGTTGAATAAAGTTGATTTTCCTACATTAGGAAGTCCTACGATTCCACATTTTAAAGCCATGAATATTTGTTTTTATGCAAAGATAATCGAATGTTGTAAACATCTAATTGAAAAAGACTTCTTTCTTACTAATTCATTTTTAATAATAACTGTTGTTGATAATTTCATAACCCCCGACTTTTTTTTACTAAAAAATCCACTACCTTTGTCCTGTTAATTAAAAAGATATGGCGCAAGATATTTTTGAAAAAATCAAAAAAAACAGAGGTCCTTTAGGGCAATACTCCAAAGGAGTACATGGTTATTTCACTTTCCCGAAATTAGAAGGGCAGATTGGGAATAAAATGATATTTAGAGGAAAGGAATGTTTAGTATGGTCTGTCAACAACTATCTTGGATTGGCAAATCATCCGGAAATTCGGAAAGTAGATGCAGAAGCATCGGAAAAATGGGGATTAGCTTATCCAATGGGTTCAAGAATGATGACAGGGCAAACAAGTGAGCATGAAGCATTAGAGGCCGAAATATCAGATTTCATGGGTAAAGAGGATACCATCTTGTTGAACTTTGGTTATCAAGGAATGGTTTCAGCGATTGATTCCTTAGTGGATAGAAATGATGTGATTGTTTACGATAGTGAATCTCATGCTTGTATTCTTGATGGGATGAGATTACATGCAGGGAAACGTTTTGTTTTCCAACATAATGATATGGAGAGTTTTGACAAGCAGATGGATAGAGCCTCTAAAATTGTTGAAAAAACAGGAGGAGGAATCCTTGTCATAACAGAAGGTGTTTTCGGAATGGCCGGAGACCAAGGGAAGTTAAAAGAAATAGTTGATTTTAGAAAATCAGGAAAATATGATTTCCGTTTATTTGTAGATGATGCACATGGTTTTGGAACTATAGGAGAAACAGGAAGAGGAGCAGGAGAAGCACAAGGAGTTCATGATGAAATTGATATTTTATTTGGAACTTTTGCTAAATCAATGGCTTCAATAGGAGCATTTATTTGTGCAGAGGAACATATTGTTGAATATTTCCGCTATAATATGCGTTCTCAAGTATTCGCAAAATCTTTACCGATGCCATTAGTTGTCGGAGCAAGAAAACGTTTAGAGCTTTTACGTACACAACCGGAACATAAAGAAAACTTGTGGAAGATAGCAAGTGCCCTCCAAGATGGTTTAAAAAAAGCAGGTTTTGATATCGGAGAAACCAATTCAGCGGTAACACCTGTCTTTTTGAAAGGGACATTAGCCGAAGCAACAAACTTAACATTTGATCTAAGAGAAAATTACAGCATCTTTTGTTCAATCGTGATTTACCCGGTTGTTCCGAAAGATGTTATTATGCTTCGATTAATACCAACAGCAGTACATACATTAGAAGATGTACAATATACAATTGATACATTCTTAAAAGTAAAAGAAAAATTAGATGCGGGAGAGTATAAGTCAGATGAAATGGCAGCAGTAGAAGTAGATAAAAAGAAGTAACATTGATTTTGTATTAAATTTTTAAGAACGGGATTTCTTTATAGATTTCCTGTTTTTTTTAGCAACCTTTTTGTGAAATATCCGTTAAAGGGATAACTAAACTCAAATTATGAAAACAATTCTTTTATTTTTCTTCTTTATCGTGTTCAGCTTTGGTACTATTTCAATGCAAGAAACAGATAGTGTATTTTTTGTACAATGTTATTTTGATATTCCCGATAAAATGGAATTATTAGATTTAGAAGGAAGGATGAGAGAAAATCCCAATATCAAAATTGTTCGTTTAGATTATAATACACAACGAGCATTTATTTTAACTAAAAAAATAGAAAATATTGATAATCAGACGGTGATATCTTGGTTTGAAGAGTATGGAAATACGGTTTTTTGTATAAACAAGGGAGTATATGGAGTTGATAAAATGAAACAATATCCGTTTGAAGGGTGTGTCGCTCCACAAAAAAAGCAATAAAATATGAAAAGAATTATTAAAATCATAATAACATTATTGGTCTTGTTACCGTCTTATGGACAACAACTTGCTGTTAATTGCGATTTAGCTATGCCAGGTTGTACGACACCTTCTTTTCCAATTACAGGAACAAATCCTCCTTATGACATTACGGACTTTAATGCAGGGACATTTTCCAACCCTAGCACAAATCCAAACCCTACCCCCGGTAACATGGGCTGTCTATTGACTGGTGAAACGGTGAGTACATTTATAACGATTTACGCAATTACTTCAGGAACATTGGAATGGAGCATACAAGGACCTACCAGTGGTTTTTTTGATTGGATTATGTGGCCTTACAATGCGAATGCTTGTAATGATTTGTGGAACAATAATTTAGCCCCGGTAGCTTGTAACTGGAATTTAACATCTGCAGGTTTTACCGGAATGGCAGCACCCGGGAATTTACCTCCGGGAGCCAACCAAGGTAATTTTGAATACGCTTTAAATGTAAATGCAGGGGATCAATTTTTACTTTGTTTATCTAATTATTCAGGAACTAATCAAAATGTAAATCTTAATTTTTTTGGCTCTGCAACAATTGCTTGTGGTGTCTCAGCTCCCGATCAAACAATTTGCGTAGGGAGCTCTGCTAATGTTACAATTAATACAGCGGGTTTATCTAATCCTACTTTTAATTGGTTAGTAACAACAGGAGTTTCTAACCCAACGGGAGGAACAAATGTGACGGTTACTCCTACTACAACCACCACTTACCAAGTAGAAGTCGTAGATAATACAACAACACCTCCGGTAATTGATACGGCAACTTTTACTATTTATGTAGAGCAACCACCAACGCCTAATGCAGGACAAGATCAAAATGTCTGTTTTACAACACCAACTACCACTTTAAACTTAAATGGAGTCTCAAGTAATCCTTCAAATACAGTGCTTTGGACTTACTCTACAACTATTACCCCTCCACCAGTGGTAAATATTGCAAATAATACGGCAGCAACAACAACGGCAACGGTCAATCAACAGGGTGTATATGACTTTTATTTAACGGAAACAAGTGCTATATGTGGTTCTGTTACGGATACGGTACAGTTTTTAGTTTCCGACCTAACAGTTTCTGCGACATTTCAAGATCCGACTTGTAATGGAGGAAATGATGGGCAAATCACTATATCTTCTATGGGAGCAATAGACTATAGTTTTGATAATGGTGCGACATGGAGTCCAACCCCCACAATGACAGGTTTGTCATCGGGGACATACGATGTATGTGCTAGAAATATTTATGGGTGTATGGGATGTACAACTGTTGTTTTAACAGATCCTGCACCGGTAGTTGTAACAGTAAGTAATGATACGACAATGTGTCAAAATGCAACGGCAAATTTGGTTGCAAGTGCTACAGGAGGATCAAACTTCCAATATCATTGGGATTTCACAACGAATACAAGTCCAAATCAATCGGTAAGTCCAATGACAACAACAAGTTATACCGTATATGCGGAAAATGAATTTGGATGTATTTCGGCAACAGAAACAGTAATCGTCAATGTATTGCCTCCTCTGACAGGAACTATATCAACAATAGATGACACGATTTGTCCTACGTTTTCTACAGATATTATGGCAAATGTATCCGGAGGTATGGGACAACCTTATACATTTGTTTGGTCAAATGGAGAGACATTTACAGGGCAGGGGAGTGATGCGATTACAGTTACTCCTTTGCAAACGACAACTTATACTGTAACAATATCAGATGGTTGTGAGACAACGCCAATAACATTATCGATACCAATTGTTGTAGCCCCATTACCTGTTCCACAATACGTAGTTCTTAACCCTGTTCAATGTGACCCCGCAGAGTTTATTATTGTAAACACAACTGACCCGACAATGAGCCAAAGCGTAGACTGGGTTGTTGCCGGACATCATTTTATCAATCAAGATACGATATATGTACCACCATTATCCGCCGGAGATTATGATTTGGATTTAACAATCACTTCTTTTGAAGGGTGTTTAGATTCTATTTCCGTAGAAAATGCACTTCATGTCAATCCTTTACCGGAAGCATTATTTCATTTTCATCCGGATCCCGTAACAATGTTAAATACAGAAGTTCATTTTACAAATTTCTCTATTGATGGAGATACCTATCAGTGGTATTTTGAAAACGGAACACCTTATTCTTCAACCCAAAAGAATCCTGTTATTGTTTTTCCTGAAGGAATTATTGCGGAATATGAAGTTATGTTGATTACAACTTCTCCCTTGGGATGTGTGGATACATTAGTGAAAACGATAAAAGTAGAGCCGGAGGTTATTATTTATGCTCCTAATACATTTACACCGGATGGAGATGAATTTAATCAAAATTGGAAAATTTATATTGAGGGAATTGATATTTATGACGTAGAGTTATTGATCTATAATCGCTGGGGTGAAGTTGTTTGGGAGTCACATGATTTATCTGTAGGATGGGATGGAACTTATAAAGGAAAGGTAGTTCCGGATGGAACTTATATCTGGACATTGAAAGCTGCAGACCCGCATTCTGATGATAAATTCAGGTTTAAAGGCTTTGTAAATATTATTCGATAACTAAGAAAGTTGATTTGATTAGAACGCATTCGGAAATCGGGTGCGTTTCTTTTTTATATTTGTGATTAAAATATTTTTAATGCGATGAGTAGAGCTTTTAAAGAACAAATTATAGAAGGAATTCCAAAGAAAATCCCAACAAAAAAAGAGTGGGATTCCAATGTAAATCATGCTCCCAAAAGGAAGCAGATTTTAACTACAGAAGAACGAAAATTAGCATTAACAAATGCCTTAAGATATTTCCCGAAAGAGCAACATGATTTTCTTGCAAAAGAATTTTTACAAGAGCTTAATGATTTCGGAAGAATTTATATGTATCGCTATCGTCCCGATTATAAAATGTATGCTCGCCCAATAGAAGAGTATCCGGGAAAATCATTACAAGCAAAAGCAATCATGTTAATGATTCAAAACAATTTAGACCCTGTTGTGGCACAACATCCACACGAGTTAATCACTTATGGAGGAAATGGAGCAGTGTTTCAAAATTGGGCGCAGTATCGATTAACAATGAAGTATCTTGCAGAAATGGAAGAGGATCAAACTTTAGTGATGTATTCCGGGCATCCTTTAGGGTTATTCCCTTCTCATAAAGATGCTCCCAGAGTTGTTGTTACTAACGGAATGATGATACCGAACTACTCAAAACCGGATGATTGGGAACGTTTTAATGCACTGGGTGTAACACAATATGGACAAATGACAGCGGGTTCTTATATGTACATAGGTCCGCAAGGAATTGTGCACGGAACGACAATTACAGTATTAAATGCAGGAAGAAAAATTTCTAAACCCGGAGAAGGATTGAACGGTAAATTATTTGTAACATCAGGGCTTGGAGGAATGTCGGGAGCTCAACCAAAAGCAGGAAATATCGCAGGATGTATTTCAGTAACAGCAGAAGTTAATATTAAGGCCGTTGAAACAAGACATCAACAAGGATGGGTGGATGAAGTCATTACCTCATTAGATGAATTAGTCAAGCGGATAAGAGTAGCAAAGGAACAAAATGAAGTTGTCTCTATTGCTTATCATGGAAATGTTGTCGATGTGTGGGAAAGGTTTGATAAGGAAAATATTTATATTGACTTAGGTTCTGATCAAACATCACTCCATAACCCTTGGGCAGGAGGATATTATCCTGTAGGATTAAGTTTTGAAGAAGCCAATGAAATGATGGCTAATGATCCCAAAAAGTTCAAAGAATTTGTCAGAGAATCATTAAGAAGACAAGCTGCTGCAATCAATAGACATACAGAAAAAGGAACTTATTTCTTTGATTATGGAAATGCATTCTTGCTGGAAGCTTCGCGGGCAGGAGCTGATGTTATGACTGAAAATGGTATTGACTTTAAATATCCGTCTTATGTGCAAGATATTATGGGTCCCATGTGTTTTGATTATGGGTTTGGCCCTTTTAGATGGGTTTGTACATCAGGAGATCCAAAGGATTTAGAAAAAACAGATAAGATTGCGAGTGAGGTTTTGGAAGAGATAAAAAAACATAGCCCTTCAGAAATTCAGCAACAAATGGCCGATAATATCCAATGGATCAAAGGGGCACAAGAAAACCGTTTGGTTGTAGGTTCTCAAGCTCGGATTTTGTATGCAGATGCAGAAGGAAGAATAAAAATAGCGAAAGCATTTAATGATGCAATTCGTAGAGGGGAAATAGGTCCTGTTGTACTAGGACGTGATCATCATGATGTTTCAGGGACAGATTCTCCGTATAGGGAAACGTCCAATATTTATGACGGTTCTCGATTTACAGCGGATATGGCAATACAAAATGTTATTGGAGATAGTTTTAGAGGAGCTACATGGGTGTCGATACACAACGGAGGAGGTGTAGGATGGGGAGAAGTTATCAATGGTGGTTTCGGAATGTTGTTAGATGGTTCTGACGATGCAGAAAAGAGGTTGAAAATGATGTTGCATTGGGATGTAAACAATGGTATTGCAAGAAGAAGTTGGGCAAGAAACGATGAAGCTGTTTTTGCAATTAAAAGAGCAATGAATGAAGAACCTAAATTAAAAGTGACATTACCGGAAAAAGTAGATGATGATATTATTGAGGCGTTATTTTAGCTTACGGTTTTAAAATAATTTTTTTGACTTCTTCAATTGTTTTACAAGGGAAAAGACAGGTCCCTTTTTCACAAATTTGAATGGATATTTCAGGGGAAAATTGTTTTTCCTCGAAAATGGGTAGAATTGTTTGTTCTTTTTCACGTGTTGCCAGTAAAAATTTAGGCAGTCTTAATTGAAGAAGATCAATTCCTTTTTGTATTGAATTGTTTCCGATGACTAATATTTCTTTAAAAGGAAATATAAAATAATTGAGTAAGATTGCCCAATTAGAATAACCGGAACCGTAATTAGCCATTTGGTTATAAACATTGGAAAGCATTTCTTGACTAATTTTTTCCCATTTCGTTTTTCTAAAATATTTGCTCAAATAAAATAAATTTCGAGCCATAACGGAATTACTTGAGGGAATAACACTATCTGTTATTTCCATTTTTCGGGCAATGAGATTACTTTCGTTTGACGTGAAGAAAAACATAGAAGCTTTTTCATCAAAAAATAACTCAAAAGTTTTTTTAGTAAGCTCATTGGCTTTTAATAAAATTTCTTCTTCCCTCGAAATCGTGTAATAAGAAATAAATCCATCAATAAGATGAGCATAATCTTCTAAAAAACCGTCAATGGCATCAGTTTTATTTTTCCATACATGGATAACTTTATCTACTTGGATTTGTTCGTTTAATAGCCATTGCAGGTTAGAATTAGCTAAAGTTAAAAAATGTTCTTCATTAAATGTTGCATAAGCAATACACAATGCTTTTAATGTCATTGCATTCCATGAAGTAAGAAGTTTATCATCTAATCCGGGTTTAATTCTGAGATTTCGATGTGTTAATAATAATTCGTTGACTTTGTTTAATTTTTCTTGAAATACATCAATACTCATATTTAACTCTAAAGCAAGCTTATCATCTGTTTTCGTACGAAGTAAAATGTTATTTCCATTTTCCCAATATCCGTTCTTTCCTATTTCATAGACCGTTTTTCCAAAATCAGATAATTCACCGAGGGCTTTTTCAAATTCGTCTTCTTTCCAAACATAAAATTTTCCTTCTTCTCCCTCACTATCAGCATCCAATGCAGCATAGAAAGCCCCATTTTTTGTTCTCATTTCTCGCTCAAGCCAATCGATGGTTTGATAAACTATTTTTTTATATAGTGGTTTTTTGAAAACGGTGTAAGCAATGGAATATAATTGGATGAGTTGAGCATTGTCATAGAGCATCTTTTCAAAATGAGGAACTTTCCATAACATATCCACCGAGTAACGAGAAAACCCTCCACCGATTTGATCGTAAATTCCTCCCATTGCCATTTTGTCAAGTGTCAGCTCCACATGATTTAGAACGTTTTGATCATTCTTATGAAGTGCATAGTCAATTAAAAACTCATAATTATTCGGGAGAGGAAATTTAGGAGCTTTTAGTGGTCCTCCATTTGTATGATCAAAGACTTTTGACCATCGGGAAACAAGCCCTTCTAAAACATCATGCGAAAAAGTTTCTACAATCTTCTTTTGTTGAATTAACTCGCTATCAACGATTCCTTTTTGGATTTTATTTGCATATTCTTCCATCTTTTTTCGTTCCTTGATGAATGTTTCATGTAAAGATTTTAGAATATACATCCATTGTTCCTTAGGGAAATAAGTCCCTCCGTAAATCGGTTTCCCATTTGGTAATGTAAAACAATTTAACGGCCATCCTCCCGTTTGATTCATTAATTGTACGGCTGTCATGTAAATTTGATCAACATCAGGCCTTTCTTCTCTATCAACTTTGACATTAATAAAAAATTTATTCATTAAAGTAGCAACTTCTTCATCTTCAAAGCATTCTTTTTCCATGACATGACACCAGTGACAAGCAGAATAACCAATACTGATAAGTACCATTTTATCTTCTTTTTGAGCTTGATTAAAAACGTCATCACTCCATGGTATCCAGTTGACCGGATTATGAGCATGTTGTTTTAAATAAGGCGAACTTTCTTTGATGAGTTGATTGATATATTGCATAAAACAAAATTAAGTAAAAACAAAAGACTCTTCTGTATCATTGGTATCTTTTCGTTTTATCTAAATCAAATGAGACGCTTCGAAATTCATTGAATAATACGTATATTCGCAAAGGATAAAAAAACAAAAATGAAATGAGAAAATATCAAAATTATATACTTGGGAAATGGGTTGATGGAGAAGGTATGGAGGTAGAATTTGAAAATGCAATTACAGGAGAGAAAATAGGTACAGCATCCAGCAAAGGTTTGGATTATAAAGCGATATTGGAGTATGGGCGTAAAGTCGGAGGTCCTGCACTTCGAAAAATGACGTTTCAAGAGCGTGGAAGAATGCTTAAAAAGTTGGCTCTTTTTTTATTGGAAAAGAAAAAGAAATATTATGAGGTAAGTGCTTGGACAGGAGCAACAAAAATAGATTCATGGATTGATATTGAGGGAGGAATCGGTAATTTATTCGCGAATGCCTCTTTACGCCGTCAATTTCCGGACTTACCTTATTATGTAGATGGAACAGCCGCTCCATTATCAAAAGGGGGATCTTTTATAGGTCATCATATCATGGTGCCGAGAAGAGGAGTTGTTATTCATATCAATGCTTTTAATTTCCCGATTTGGGGAATGTTGGAAAAGATAGCGGTTAATTTAATGGCAGGAGTTCCGGCTGTGGTTAAGCCATCTGAATATACTTGTTATCTTACCGAAGTAATGGTTCGAGACATTGTTGATTCTAAAATTTTACCGGAAGGTTCTTTACAATTAATATGCGGACTCGGAAGAGGGATTTTAGATCATGTAACACATGAGGATTTTGTCACTTTTACAGGAAGCGCTGCTACGGGAAGAAAACTAAAATCTTTACCTCAGATTATAGAAAATAGTGTGCCGTTTAATTTGGAGGCAGACTCATTAAATGCGGCAGTTTTAGGAAAAAAAGCAACACCAGATACGGAAGAATTTAACATTTTCATTAAAGAATGTGTTAAAGAAATGACGGTGAAGGCAGGGCAAAAATGTACGGCAATTCGAAGAATTATTGTTCCTGAAGAATTGATTGATGATGTACAAAAGGCACTGTCCGAAAGATTAGCAAAAGTAAAACTCGGAAATCCGAGTAATGAAGAAGTTCGAATGGGAGCATTGGCAACACACTTACAAGTAGAACGTGTTCGCGAAAATGTGGAAAAACTGGCGAAAACACAAAAGATTGTTTTTGGAGATTTAGATCATTTTGAAGTGGTTGGAGCAGAAAAAGAAAAAGGAGCATTTTTCTCACCGATTTTATTTAGAAACGACAATCCAAAAGAACTTACTGATGTTCATGAAATTGAATGTTTCGGACCTGTTTCGACTATTATGCCGTATAAAAACTTAGAAGAGGCAATTGAATTGACGCGAATGGGTAAAGGTTCTTTAGTTTCATCAATCGTTACGCCTTGTAATGAAGAAGCAAAAGAATATGTGCTTAATGCAGCTCACATGCATGGACGTATTTTAGTTTTAAATAAAGATTGCGCAAAAGAAAGTACAGGACATGGTTCTCCAATGCCATTACTAACACACGGAGGTCCGGGTAGAGCAGGAGGCGGTGAAGAAATGGGAGGAAAAAGAGGGGTGTTACATTATTTACAAAGAACGGCTATTCAAGGACATCCGACAACAATTACAACGATTACAGAACAATTTCAAATGGGAGCAGATATGCCGGAAGCCAATCCACATGTATTTAGACAGCATTTTGAAGAGTTGAAAGTAGGGGATACAGTTTATACACATAAGCATACGGTAACAGAAGCTGATATTGTAAATTTTGCAAATGTATCGGGAGATAATTTCTATGCTCACATGGATGAAACTTCCTTAGATGGTACCATTTTCGAAAGAAGAGTAGCACATGGTTATTTCTTATTGTCTAAAGCGGCAGGATTGTTTGTTGACCCTAAAAAAGGCCCGGTTCTTCTAAATTACGGAATTGAAGAAGCACGATTTACAAAACCGGTATATCCCGGAGCAACAGTAGGGGTTCGTTTTACGGTAAAAGAAAAAATCGATCAAGAAAAGAGGGATGAAAATGATATAGCTAAAGGAATTGTCAAATTCTTGGTAGATATGTATGATGAAACAGGGGAGACTGTTGCTTTAGCAACTATTTTAACAATGGTTAAAAAGTTAGATCAAAGTTCATAAACTTAAAAAGAAAACGATAAAGAAAAGCTTTGTCAAATGACAAAGCTTTTTTTGCATTGTTTTTGTATTTTCATTGGCTATGAGAGTATTTATATTATTATTGATATTGGGTTTGTCTTTTCTAGGAAGTACTCAAATTCAAATTTCTAAAACGAAACATGATTTTGGAGATATAGAGAGTTTTTCCGTAAGACATATTGATTTTGCATTTAAAAACATAGGTAATAAACAAGAATGGATATTACGAGTTCAAAAGCCACAAGAAGTTGTTTATTTGGTCGATAAACAAATTATAGAGAAAGGAGAATCAACAACACTTCGTTTTCAAGTAAACCCTTCAAGGAAAGGTCGTTTCAATTATCAAATCCTTGTTTATTTGAGTGATCGTAATGATCCTGTAAGATTAAAATTGACAGGGAATTATGTAGAGAACCCTAATGCTTCCAGTAACTATTTAACTTCTTGCCCTGATTTTTCTACTCAAGCAGCGGGAACGAATCCTTTGGAGTTTGATTTAACAGTTATAACAATTGATAAAGAAACAAGAGAGTTGCTTTCAAGTTCGGAAGTGATTTTACTGCAAAATGGAGTTCCTGTATGGAAAGAAAAAACAGATAAAAATGGACGGATAAAAGAAAAAGCATTAATCGGATTGAGTTATTTTTATGCAACACATGATGGTTATGATCCTACGGAAAAAGGGGCATACATTAATTTTGAGAGAAATAAAGTAACCTTAGAATTGGAAAGAAAGCCAGATGTAGAGCAAGAGGTAATTGTAGAAGTTGAACCGGAACAGGAAATGGAACAAGAAGAGGAAGAAAATGTGATTGTGATTGAGGAAGAAATAGAAGAGGAGGAGACACCTGCTAAAGAAGAAATAGTGGAGCTAATTCCGGAAGAAGTAGTAGAGGAGGTTGATTCTGTAAGTGAAGAACGAATCCCAAGTTTAGAAGAACTTGACAAAGAAAATTTTGATGATCAATATTTCGAGCCGATAAATGTTGTATTTATTTTGGATGTTTCATCTTCAATGAAGCATGCGGACAAAATGTCTTTAATGAAGTATGCGTTATTAGAATTATCTAAAATGCTTCGACCGCAAGATAAATTTAGTATTGTAACGTATGCAAGTGATGCAAAAGTATTATTACCTCCGACAAGTGGAGAAAATAAGGAAGTTATTGAAGAAAGAATCAAAGCATTAAAGGCGTTTGGATTTACAGCAGGAGGGACAGGTATTAAATTAGGTTATAAAACAGCTTGGAGGTCAAGAATAAAAAATGGTGTAAACCATGTTATCGTGATAACAGATGGAGCATTCAATAGAAACTCAGAAGATTATGAAAAGCATATTAAAAAATATAAACGAAAAGGAATAACAATGTCTGTTGTGGGAATACAAATCAAATCGGGGGATGCTGAAAAAATGAGACAAGTTGCCGAATTAGGAAATGGAAGATTAGTTCAAATTATGAGACTGGCAGATGCGAAAAACGGATTGAAACAAGAAATTCGAAGAAGAAGTTATAAGTTTTAATGACAATCGTTCGCTATTTTATCTGCTTTTTGCCCTTTCATACAGCGAAAATGTTTTTTGGGACAGCTTTGAAATCCGATTTTTGAACAAGGACGACATTTTAAATGCTGATCCTCATGGATGCTATACATTTCTTCCTGATTAGGATAATAGGGATACATTCCGAATTTTGGAACCGTATTTCCCCAAACAGAAGTAATCGGGATATTTAAACATGCTGCAATGTGCATCATTCCCGTATCATTAGTGATTAATCGTGACGATTGCATAACAATGGATGCAGATTGTTTAATAGAGTATTTACCGCAAGTGTCAATTACTTGATTTGGAAAAGTTTGTTTTAATTTCTTGCCTAATTCTTGGTCGCCTTTTCCTCCAATTAGAACAATCGGTTGTTGAAGAAGAGGTATTATGTTTTTTAACAAATCAAAAGGCATTCGTTTTGTTGAAAATTGAGCACCGATGGCAATAGAAATAAAATCTTCTTTTATATCTAAATCTTTATCAATATGTACAATGTCTTTGTGACCGATATAAAACTCCCCTGGCAAGGAGTCATTATGAACACCTAAAGGAAGTACAGTCTCCCAATAACGATGAACGACATGTTTTTTAGGTAAGAGATCAATCTTAAAATTAACAAGGAGCCATTTTTGAAGGTTTAATTTTTTAAATGAATAAGATTTAACTCCTAATTTTCTTTTTAAAATGAATGTTCTTAAATTATTATGTAAATCAATGATATAATCATAGTTTTCTCTCTTTAATGAATGGACAATCTCATTAATGTTTTTTTGAATACTATAAATTTTATTGACTCTCGGATTATCCTCTAATAAAGGAACAAAGGTTTCTTTTGTTAGAAAATGGAGTTCACAATGAAGTTGGTTTTTTAATCCTCGAAGCACAGGAGTTGTAAGTACAATATCTCCTATAGAACTAAAACGAACGACTAATATTTTTAATTTCTTTTGGTTCAAATCACAAATTCTTATAATCTAAAATAAGTTGATATAGAAAAGCATGCCCTTTCTCTAATTCTTTTTCATCGGAAAAAGTATTGGTAATATATTGTTTCGTATCCATATGATAAGTCGCTCTACCTTTATCGGTTACCCATCCGTAACCTCTCAAAATGGCATGAAAAGCAAAAGGGGTAACATTTGGGTTTAACAAATCCTTACTCCAAGGATAGTTGTTAGTGTCAATTTCCATTTGAGTGAACAGGGTGTTAACTAAGTCGGCTTGTGAGCCAACAACATCTATTTTTTTTCCTTTGAATTCATCTTTTAAGACTTCTCCATAGAATAGAAGAGGAATTCTGAAGAAACGATTATCGTATTGATTTGGTATTTTAGGCGATCCGTGTCCGTGGTCAGCTATGAAGATAAATAAAGTGTTTTTATACCAATCTTGTTGTTTACATTTTTGAATAAATTCACCGATGCATTCATCAGAATAAATAATGGAATTCATATAATCACTTAGCTCCCCTTTATAGGTTTGATTTTTTCGTTTAGGGTGGTCGTATGGAGAATGAGAACTTCCCGTAAATGCACAATGCAAGAAAGGTTGTTTTGTTTTGGATATTTTTTTGATGAAAAAATCATACAAATCTTTATCATAATAATTCAACTTTCCTCTTTGAAGTCCTTCGGGAAAATTTTCCTCATCCAATACTTCTTGAAATCCATGATCAATGAGGAATCCGCCTATATTTCCATATTTTAAATCACCGCTAAAAAGATAATGAGAGGAATATCCTATTTCCTGTAAGTCTTGGTTAAATGTTTTGAGTTTTCGATATTTTTCAGGCTCCATGGAAATGGATACTTCGGGAATAACGGGGCGCCCTGAAAAAATACTGGAATTCCCTGTTTCTGAAGTAACGCTTGTTGCATAGACTTGAGTAAATAGCAGTCCGTTTTTTGTTAATTGATCAAAATTGGGCGTCGTGTTTTTTTCATCGCTCATAGCACTAACAACTTCAGCAGCCCAACTTTCAAGTATTACAAGTACAATGTTAGGACGTTTTGTGTTAAGAATGTCAACCGTATCCTTTTTCGAATCATCATAAATATCTTCGACAATCGTTTTCGCTTTTTGGGGGTTAATGTCCGGTATTAGTTTTTCAATATCAGCCCCTCTTCGATACATCAAATAACTATTAACAAAATAGAAACTTGAATTGACTGATAAATCATTGATTACAGGATGTTTAGAAAATAAAGAAGCATTGATGTTAATTGGTATTTGTTGGATACCTCCTCTTGCTGTAAGAATAACTAAGGGGATGAAAAT
>JALWLM010000193.1 GCA_027084145.1 Crocinitomicaceae bacterium
ATTCTTTATTTTTGAAAATTCGAATAGAATCTTCTTTTATTTTTTAAGAAGAAAAATGAATATATGGAATCTCAACTTTCATCCCATTGGAATAGATGAAATATTCTTTTTGATTCGTAATAGAAACGACATTTTGGACATATTTTAATTTTTCCAGTTTTTTACTAAACTTTTTGACCTTGTTTAAAAAATCAACATTGAATATTCCTTTCTTATTTTCTATAGCGATTAAGACGAAATCATTGTCTGGAGAAAAACGTTTTCGATGATTTAAGAAATAATTGGTCTCTTTACTGTTTTTAGGGAAAAACTTTTCAAAGTCATAATCAAATTTTACTTGTATTGCTTTGTATACCATCCAACCGGTAAGTGACACGATAAAAAGCAATAGAAAAAATATTTTTCTCTTCATTAGAGCGTTTGTTTAAAATTGTATAATTCTCCCTTAATTTTTTAAAATCAAAAATATAGTTTATCTTTGAAGAATAGTCAATTCAATTAAAAATTAAAATATGAAAAAGAAATTATTATTTGGAACTGCATTATTGCTTAACTCATTGTCATTTGGACAATTTACACAAGCTAATGAGCCGGCTATTGGAGAATCGTTAACGATGCATGTTTGTGATACCAATGCCAATTTTATGGAAACAACAGTAGGAATGGGGGTAACGTGGGATTATTCTTCTTTACCGGGAATTTTTGGCGACACAAGACTTGTGCAAGTTGTAGATGCGACAATGCACCCACAGGCTTCCAGTTTTTCCGGGGCAGTTAAAGCGATTGAAATACAGAATTCCATAACTACTTTTTTCTCTTCATCTTCAACGGACAGAACTTCTTATGGATTCTCTTTTAATGATCAAAATATGGGAGATGTTATAGCAAGTTATAGCACGGATCAAGAAATTTTAATGAATTATCCGTTTGTTACAGGAAATACAGTGAATGATGTTTTCTCCGGGAATCTTTCTTTTACGTTCAACGGTTTACCGGTAAATGAAGTTTTGTCAGGAGAAATTAACGCGACTGTTGACGGCCAAGGAACCTTAATGTTACCGGGGGGTGTGACCTTAACTAATGTTCTTCGATATGCTTTGTTGGATAGTTCAAGAACAACCGTTCCTTTATTGGGAGATATAGATGTTATTAGAACTCAATACGAATATTATGACCATGCCGATCAAAATTTACCTGTATTGATTTTCAGTAAGATTCGTATTCAAAGTCCCGGAGCTACACAACCAATTAATGAAATTGTCTTAGTATTATCAAAATATCAGCCGACAGAATATTTAAGTTTGGAAGAGAATGAATTGTCTTTTAATGTTTATCCGAATCCGGTAAAAGAACAAATTAAAATCTCAGGGGATTTCCTAAAAGCAATGATTGATGTTGTTGATCAAAAAGGAAGAACAATAAAGTCAATAGAAATCATTAATGGAGAATTATTGAATGTATCAGATTTGGAAAAAGGAATTTATTTCTTAAGGTTAAAATCGGAAGATAAAATTTCGGTGAAAAAGTTTGTTAAGTTATAATTTTAAGCATAAAGAAAGATAAAAAACGCCTTCGTTAGAAGGCGTTTTTTATTGAATGAAGATTTTATTTGAATTTAAGTTATCTTTGGCTTATTAAAAAAAAAAATAATTATGATGAAAAATATTATTATATTCATATTTGTAGGATTTTATTTCCTATCGTCTGGTCAAAATATACGCTATGAGGTAAGCATGCCAAAACCTCAAAATCATTACTACCATGTAGAGATGCAGTTGGAAGGATTTTCAAAAAAAACAGTAGATGTTAAAATGCCTGTTTGGACCCCCGGTTCCTATTTGGTTCGGGAGTTTGCTAAAAGTGTTAACATCGTAAAAGCATTTAGTGGAGATAAAGAATTAGAGGTAAAAAAAACAAATAAGAATACATGGAGAATTTATAAAGGAAAGCATAAGAATATTAGAGTAGTTTATGATGTTTATGCTTTTGAAGTTTCGGTGAGGACCAGTTTTTTGGATTTAACGCATGGTTTTATCAGTGGAACAAGTGTGTTTATGTATGTTGATGGATTTAAAGATTTGGAAGGGGAAGTAGAAATATTTCCATATAAAGATTTTAGATTTATTACAACGGCTTTGGAACAAAAATCAGAAGGAGTAACCAAAGACGGTTCACAAGTATTTGTTTTTGAAAGTTACGATCAATTGGTTGATTGTCCGATTGAGATAGGGAATCAGCATATTTTTCATTTTGATGCAGCAGGTGTAAGACATACGGTTGCGATGTATAATGAAGGGAATTATGATGAGGAGAAATTAAAAAAAGATATGGCAAAAGTCGTTGAATCAGCCACAAGTGTTTTTGAAGACAATCCCAATAAAAAATATGTATTTATAATTCATAATATGCTAGATGCACAAGGAGGATTGGAGCATATGAACTCAACGGTTTTGAGTGTTTATAAATGGGGATATACCGGACAATCATATTTAGATTTTCTTCAATTGGTTGCACATGAATACTTTCATTTATGGAATGTAAAAAGAATTCGACCGATAACATTAGGGCCTTTTGATTATGATAAGGAAAATTACACAACGCTTTTATGGGTTATGGAAGGTTTTACATCTTATTATGAAAAGATGATTTTGTTAAGAGCCGGGTTTTATAATGACGAGCAATTTTTAAATAAAATGTTTTCATCATTAAATTATGTAGAGGGTTCGGTAGGTGCAAGAGTTCAACCTGTTGCACATGCAAGTTTTGATGCTTGGATTAAAGCATATCGACCTAATGAAAACAGTCATAATACCACCATGTCTTATTATTCGAGAGGAGCAGTTATGGCAATGCTTTTAGATGCTAAGATGATTGCAAATTCTAATGGAACAAAAAAGCTGGATGATTTCATGCGTTTTTTATACATTAAGTATTACAAGCAAAAGAAGAGAGGATTTACCGAAGAAGAGTTTAAATCTGATTTGGAGCGTTTTGTAGGGGAGGATTTGACATCATTTTTTCAGAAATATATTTATGGAACAGAAATACCCGATTATAAAACAATACTTGATCCTCTAGGACTTGAAATCAATTATGTAGGGAAACCAAAGGCAAGCGTTGGAATGACGGTTACTAACTCATCAGGAAAAACAATTGTTAAACGAATTAGAGCGGGTTCTCCGGCTGAAGAGGCTGGGATAAGCGTTGGTGATGAAATTATTGGAATTAATGGCTATAGAGTCGATGCTGAGTCTTTGAATAGTTATTTTAAAACAGTGCAAGAAAATGAACAAATAGAAGTGTTGTATGCTCGAGGAGATCAACTGATGTTCACAAAAATGAAAGTTCAAAATTATGAGCGCCCCCAATTTGAATATAAAGTGCTTTTAGAAAATGAAACAGATGAGAGAAATTATCATTTTTGGTTAAAGAGATTATGAGAAAGGTTTTAGTATTATTCTTCTTAGGAACGACCTCCCTTTTTGCTCAAATAGAATGGGAGGTAATTACCATTGAAAAACCTAAAAACACGTCATATCCAAGTGAGCAAGTAGAACCCTCCATTGCAATTTGTCCTAAGGACACAAGTAGGATTGTTGCAGGAACAGTTTTAGAGGGATATTATTATTCTAAAGATGGAGGAAGAACATGGAGAAGTAAAAAAATAAAAAGTAAATACGGTGTTTATGGAGATCCTGTATTAATCTTTGATACAACAGGAAGAGTGTATTATTTTCATTTGTCAAATTATCCGAAAACAAGTTGGCTGGATAGAATTGTGTGTCAAAGTTCTTCTAGAATATGTGGAGGTTTTAATCAAGGCACTTTTCCAAAGCCTAATGGAAAAGTACAGGATAAGCATTGGGCGGTAGTAGATAGAAAAACCAATCATATTTATTTAACATGGACGCAATTTGATGCTTATGACTCTCCTTTAAAAGAAGATAGTTCATTAATTGTTTTTTCAAAAAGTACAGATCAAGGAAAAACATGGACAGACCCGAAGGTGATTTCCTATTATTCCGGAGATTGTAGAGATGATGATAATACGGTAGAAGGTGCGGTACCGGCCATTGGAGCAAATGGAGAAATTTATGTTGCTTGGGCAGGACCCAAAGGATTGGTATTTCAATGTTCTAAAGATCAAGGTAAAACATGGTTTAAAAAAGAAAAAATAATTGATAAAATATATAATGGCTGGGTGATTGATATTCCGGGGATGAATAGAGCGAATGGACTTCCCGTTTTAAAAACAGATTTAAGTAAAGGGAAGTATCATGGAACAATTTACTTGAATTGGTGTGATCAAAAAAACGGAGATGATGATACAGATGTTTGGTTGATAAAATCAACAGATGGAGGAAGAACATGGTCTAACCGTATTAAAGTAAATCAAGATACTGTCAAAGCACATCAATTTTTTACTTGGATGAGCGTTGATCAAAGTACGGGATATTTATATTTTGTCTATTATGATAGAAGAAATTCCAAAGGGAGTATTGCAACAGATGTTTATTTGTCTGTTTCTAGTGATGGAGGAGAAACATTTGAAGATTTTTGTTTAACGGAAAAAGCATTTTACCCAATTCAAGGAACATTCTTTGGTGATTATTTAAATATTGATGCCGCAAAAAATAAGATAATTGCAATTTGGCCTGAAATGATGAGTAACGGTGAAATAAAACTTCAAGTAGCTAATATTTATAATAAAGAAAGCAAGTAAAAATATTTACTTTATTTAGGTTTCAAGAGGTTAATTTATTGGATAATTAACCGTCTTGTAATCATCGTTTTTTCTCCGCAGACAAAATAAACTCCTTTATTCAAGTTGGATAGATTGATAATTGTTTCATTTCCTTGATAAACGATTTTTCCTACAGAATTTCGAATAATGATTATTTCATCTTTTTGAGGGGTATAGACTTTTAAAATATCTCTTGCAGGATTTGGATAGACATTAAATGTATTTACGGATATTTCTGCAGAAATAACTTTACTGTAGATTAAAGAATAAAAGTTTTCCCTCTTTAAATGAACTAAATATTCGATAAAACAGGTTGTATATTCGTTGATGTATAATAGAGAATATTGAATATTAAAAAAGCCTAAAGATTTTCTTTAGGCTTTTTTATCGAATTATCTTAGATGTTATTTCTTTAACACTTTTTCTACTTTAATAAGCTTACCGTTTTTATTATATATTCTTATAACATAAAAACCTGAGTTAAGTGTATTAAATATGTTTGATTGGACCTTCTTTGTTGAACCGGGGTTTAGGTATTCGATTTTAGGCTTTCCTAAAACATCAGTATATATT
>JALWLM010000194.1 GCA_027084145.1 Crocinitomicaceae bacterium
CCTAATGGGTACACTAAAAACTTTTTTTGATAAGCACAAAATTGAAGCGGGATGTGATGAAGCAGGTAGAGGTTGTCTTGCTGGACCGGTTGTTGCAGCAGCTGTGATTCTACCTAAAGATTTTAACAACTCATTACTTAACGACTCTAAAAAACTTAATGAAAATCAACGGAATCACCTTCGTACTATTATCGAAACAGAAGCTTTGGATTTTGCTGTAAATTTTGTTTACGAAAAGGAAATCGATCAAATTAATATATTAAACGCCAGTTTTACTGCTATGCATAGAGCGATTGACAGTTTAGACATTGTTCCCGAACTATTACTCATAGATGGAAACCGGTTTAATCCTTATAAACAAATACCTCATCACTGTATTATTAAAGGAGACGGAAAATATCTGTCTATTGCGGCAGCATCCATATTAGCAAAAACTTACAGAGACGAATTCATGAGAAAAATTCATCAAGAGTTTCCTTATTACGGATGGAATAAAAATGCAGGATACCCGACTAAACAACATCGAGAAGCAATTAGAGAACATGGCGCATGTAAATACCACCGGAAAAGTTTTAATCTGCTTCCTCCTCAACAACTTAAACTATTCTGATGAAAAAAATAAACGTTAGATGCTATGCATTGATTATTTGGAACGATAAAATTTTACTTTCCAAAGAACAACGTTTCGGGAGAAAATTTACCAAATTCATTGGTGGAGGACTAGAATGGGGAGAGGGAACTAAAGCGTGTTTACAGCGCGAAATCAAAGAAGAAATCGGGCTTGATGCTCAAATTGGAGAATTATTCTATGTTAATGATTTTTTTCAACGGTCTGCTTTTTCAAAGCATGATCAAATAATTAGTTTTTACTATTTCGTTGAAAATATGCCTTATGAAAAAATTATAATCTCTCAGGAACATCAAGAAATAACGCAAGACGGAGAAATGTTTTTTTGGAAAAATTTGAAAACATTATCCGTAAACGACCTTACCTTTCCTATTGATCAAATTGTTGCCGAAAAATTGGTAAAACATTTAACTTAACGAATCAACTAATCTTCCAAACCACAAAGCGTTCTTTCGTATCTTACTTTTGCCTCTTTTAAAGAAACTTCAATTACATCAGATTTACAATTACTTAACCCGATGCAATTATTATCATAATGATATTTTTTAGAGTATTTACCGGTGCAAATATAAACTGTTCTTTGCTTGGATAAGTTATATAACTTATCGTTATCCGTTGTAACAAAAGCTAACGCTAAAAAACCTGCTAAAATTATTCTATACATTGCTTCTATTTTTAAGCGTCAAAAACTTTTTTCTGCTTCATTTCTTTTTCAAAATCTTCAACTTTATCTTGATGAACAAAAAGATAATCTCCTTGTTCTTTTTGCGTTCTGTTTTGCTCCCTTACAATTTTAAAATTTGCTATTCCATACTGGATATAACCTAAGCCCTCCATTAAATTAAAAATTGCCTCTACATTTTTTGGTGAAATTTCTATTTGTACCGTAGGTAAGTGTTTTTTTAAGATGTTTTTTAATTCTTCAAAAACTACTGCTTCATACCCTTCTATATCACATTTAATGTAGTCTATCTTATTTAACTTTCTTAATAAATCACTCCCTTTTTTCACAACTACTTGTGCTGTGTTTTTTACTTCCTTTTCATCTTTGTCAATAATATGAGGAAGTCCTGTTCGAAGCATTCCGTTTGTTTCCGGAAGCACCATGGTTACGACTCCTTCCTCATTTCCCAGTGCACAATGAACAACTTCTACATTTTTATATTTTTTCAACAAACGTTTTAATGCCTTATAAAACATTGGAATCGGTTCGATGGATAACACTTTTCCCTTTGGAGAGAGCCTAACGAAATTTTTAGAAAAATACCCTAAATTCGCTCCTATGTCAACAATATAATCTCCATCGTGAATTAAGTGTTTTATCATATAATGATATTTAAATGCGGGATTATTTTTTAATATTTTAAAATCATACAAAAAATAAAATCCCATCTGTAATACTCTTAGATAAAGATTTGTTGGAAGTAGCGAGTAAATAATCTTTTTTATGCGATATATCATATTGCGAATATAAATATTTCAGCTATAAATACGGATAATTGAAAAAACATCAAATTAAAATTATATTTGCAAGACATAAATAAAAGAATGGATGGACAAGAATCAGGAACTCATTAGAAAACGAGAAAACTCTAAATTAGGAGGAGGAAAAGAACGTATTGAAAAACAACATGCACAGGGTAAGCTTACTGCACGAGAAAGAATTACTCTTTTATTGGATGAAGACTCTTTTCATGAAATCGGTCAATTTGTAGAACATCGTTCTACTTCATTTGGGTTAGACAAACAAAAATTCCCCGGGGATGGTGTTGTTACAGGTTACGGGACAATACACGGGAGACTGGTTTACGTTTATTCTCAAGACTTTACGGTATTAGGAGGTTCTTTGTCAGAGACACATGCTGCCAAAATTTGTCGTATCATGGATTTAGCCATGCAAAATGGTGCTCCTGTCATTGGTTTAAATGACTCGGGAGGAGCAAGAATTCAAGAAGGTGTAGTTTCTCTTGCCGGTTATGCAGATATCTTTTATCGAAATACTCGTGCTTCCGGTGTTATCCCTCAATTGAGTGTTATCATGGGACCTTGTGCGGGAGGAGCTGTTTATTCTCCTGCTTTAACGGATTTTATCATTATGGTTGAAGACACTTCTTTTATGTTTGTCACAGGACCTAATGTTGTAAAAACGGTTACCCATGAAGAGGTGAGTTCCGAAGATTTAGGAGGAGCTAAAACGCATGCTGAAAAATCGGGGGTCAATCATTTCATAGCAAGCAATGATGTCGATGCACTTAAAAAAGTAAGAGACTTATTAACTTTCATGCCTCAAAACTGTGAAGAATTAGCTCCACAGATAGAAAACTTCACATTCAACACTTCTAAACTTGATACTATTGGAAAAATTCTTCCGGATAACAATCAAATGCCTTATGATATTAAAAAAGTAATTGATTGCGTTATTGATGACGATTCTTTCCGAGAAGTACATGAAGATTATGCTAAAAACATTGTTGTTGGATTTGCTCGATTAGAAGGAAGAACGATTGGTGTTGTAGCGAATCAACCAATGTCTCTTGCAGGAGTTTTAGATATTGAAGCTTCTAAAAAAGGAGCTAGATTTGTTCGTTTCTGTGATGCTTTTAATATTCCTCTTTTAGTTTTTGAAGACGTTCCGGGGTTCCTACCAGGAACAGATCAAGAATGGAATGGAATTATCACTAACGGAGCAAAATTATTATATGCTTTTGCAGAAGCAACTGTTCCTAGAATTACAGTGATCACTAGAAAAGCTTACGGAGGAGCATTTGATGTGATGAATTCTAAAAGCATTGGCTCTGATTTGAATTACGCATGGCCAACTGCTGAAATTGCAGTAATGGGAGCTAAAGGTGCGGCGGAAATCATCTTTAAACGAGAGATTAAAACAGCCGAAAATCCTCAATCGAAATGGTTGGAAAAAGAAAAGGAATATGCCGAAATGTTTGCTAATCCATACCGAGCAGCTGAAAGGGGAATTATCGACGACGTCATATTACCGGAAGAAACCAGAGCAAAAGTTATTGCCGGATTCAAAATGTTAGAAAAAAAAACAACTACATTACCAAAGAAAAAACACGGAAATATTCCATTATAATATAAAAAATAAAGAAAAAACGAATGTACAGAACACATACTTGCGGAGAGCTTAGGGAAGAAAACATTGGGGAAACAGTCACTTTAGCCGGGTGGGTGCAAAAATCTCGTGATTTAGGAGGAATGACTTTTGTTGATTTGAGAGACCGATACGGCATCACTCAATTAGCATTTAATATGGATGAGAATGCCGAACTTTGCGGAAAAGCACGGAAATTAGGAAGAGAATATGTTCTTCAAATCACCGGAACAGTAATTGAGAGAGCAAGTAAAAACAATAAAATACCAACAGGAGATATTGAAATTAAAGTTAGTGAATTAACCGTACTTAATAGCGCTAAAGTTCCACCTTTTACAATAGAAGAAAACACGGATGGCGGTGAAGAACTTAGAATGAAATACCGTTATTTGGATTTACGAAGAAAAAATATTCAAGAAAAGTTATTTCTACGAAATAAGGTATCGATTGAAACAAGAAAATATCTGGACAGCATTGGCTTTTTAGATGTTGAAACACCTTATTTGATTAAATCTACACCCGAAGGAGCCAGAGATTTTGTTGTTCCAAGTCGAATGAATCCCGGAGAATTCTATGCTTTACCACAATCTCCTCAGACATTCAAACAATTGTTGATGGTTTCAGGATTTGATAAATACTATCAAATTGTAAAATGCTTCAGAGATGAGGATTTAAGAGCCGACAGACAACCGGAATTCACTCAAATTGACTGTGAAATGGCTTTTGTAGAACAAGAAGATGTCCTCAATACTTTTGAAGGACTTATTCAACATTTGTTTAAATCTGTTAAGAACGTTGATCTTGGTAAATTTCCTCGGATGTCATACGATGAAGCGATGGAAAAATACGGTTCGGATAAGCCGGATTTAAGGTTTGGGATGGAATTTGTGAACTTGAACAATGTTGCAAAGGGAAAAGGATTCGGTATTTTTGACAATGCAGAACTGATTCTTGCCATCAATGCTGAAGGATGTGCCGGATATACCAGAAAACAATTGGATAAACTAACCGATTGGGTAAAACGTCCTCAAATAGGTGCAAAAGGATTGATTTATTGTAAATGTAATGAGGACGGTACTTTTAAATCTTCCGTAGATAAATTCTTTTCACAAGAAGACCTTTCGGAATGGGCGAAGAAAGCGGGAGCTAAACCCGGTGATCTTCTACTTGTTTTAAGTGGAGAAACCAACACAGTAAGAAAGCAAATGAATGAACTTCGTTTACACATGGGGGATGAACTTAACCTCCGTGATCCAAACGTGTTCAAACCTGTATGGATACTTGACTTTCCATTGTTAGAATGGGACGAAGAGAGCGAACGATATCATGCCATGCACCACCCGTTTACTTCTCCAAAACCAAGTGATTTACATTTAATTGATACGGATCCCGGAAAAATACGTGCCAATGCTTATGACCTCGCTATGAACGGAGTTGAATTGGGAGGAGGTTCTATTCGTATCCATGACCGTCAATTACAAGAACAAATGTTCGACTTACTTGGATTTAGCAAAGAAGAAGCTGAAGAGCAATTTGGTTTCTTAATGTCTGCTTTTGAATATGGA
>JALWLM010000195.1 GCA_027084145.1 Crocinitomicaceae bacterium
CCTTTATTCCTGTTTCATTTCAAATTAAAAAAAACTTTGATGTTGTTTTTTTTGGAAGCTCAAATGCAGTTCACTTTTTTTTAAAAGCACAAAAATTACCGGAAAATATAAAAATTGCTTGTGTTGGAATGAAGACGGCTTCAACACTGAAAGATCAAGGATATTCTGTAGACTTTGTTGGAGAACGGGGGAAAAGGATTTCGGAAATAGCCCGTGATTTTAAGGACTGGATAGGTTCAAAATCAGTTTTATTTCCTATTTCAAACTTGTCGAAACAAACTTTTTCAAAGCAATTGAAAGTACACCAAAGAGAAGAAGTTGTTGTCTATAACACAATTATTTCTCAAAAAAAGATTGATTATTGCGATTTTTATATTTTCACAAGCCCTTCAAATGTACAGGGATTTTTGAAAGAGAATGATTTATCTGAAAAAGCAAAAGTGATATCTTGGGGGGAAACAACTACCGGAGAATTGGAAAAAAATGGAATAGAGATTTGGAAAGAGTTAGAAAATCATTCTTCTGAAACGATTGCAAATTTATTTTAGATGGCGGGAATTTACATTCATATTCCTTTTTGTAAGAAGAAGTGTTCTTATTGTGACTTTCATTTTAGTACGACCTTTTCATCTTATCGAGATAAAATGGTTAAAGCGATTATTGAAGAAATAAAGCAACGTAAAAATGATTTCGATGCAGAAGAAATAAAAACGATTTATTTTGGAGGAGGAACACCAAGTCTTTTAACAGAAGAAGAGCTTTATCAAATTTTAAATGTTTTTAAGGATAACTTTTCAATAAGCGAAGACGCTGAGGTGACACTTGAGGCAAACCCCGACGATATTACAGATGAGAATTTATTTTTCTGGAAAAAACATGGAGTCAATCGTTTGAGTATAGGCTTACAATCATTCAAAGAGAGTGATTTACGTTGGATGAACAGAAGTCACACGGTAGAGCAATCTTTTTCATCCATTCTCAAAGCACAAATGGCCGGGTTTGATAATTTAACGGTTGATTTAATGTATGGTCTTCCTGATTTATCCTTAAAGGAATGGGAGCAACATATTTTACAATCGGTGCAGTTAGATATCCCCCACATTTCAGCTTATTGTTTGACAGTAGAACAAAAAACGGCTCTGTATCATTATGTTAAGAAGAAAAATATATATCTTCCTAATGAAGATATGCAGTCGGATCAATTTAAATTGTTGGTAGAGCTATTGGAAGAAAAAGGGTATGAACAATATGAAATTTCTAATTTTTGTATTCCCGGAAAAGAATCGATTCATAATTCCAATTATTGGAGGGGTGAGAAGTATATGGGGATAGGTCCTTCCGCACATTCTTTTAACGGAAAAATCAGAAGATGGAATGTTGCCAATAATCATCGTTACATGGAAGGTGTATTGGAAAGGAAATCCTTTTTTGAGCAAGAAAATTTAAGCAATAAAGACTTATTTAATGAATATTTGCTTTTGGGACTTCGAACAAAATACGGAGTGAACCTCTCGATTTTAAATTCTTTTTTGCCTTTAGATGAAGACTTTCAAAATAAAACAAAAGTTTTTATAGAAAGAGGTGATATGATAAAAGAGCAATCATATTTATTTTTGACCAAACAAGGTCGTTTACTGGCAGATTATATTACGTCGGAATTGTTTGTAGTGTGATCTCTTATAGATGAAAGTTAACTAAAACCGTTATCTTTATAACACAAGATGATAATTATGAAAAAAATTGCTTTAATTACCTCAGGAGGAGATGCTCCCGGGATGAATGCTTGTATCAGAGCGATTACCAAATATTGTTTGAATAAAAAAATAAAGGTGATTGCTTTTCTGGATGGTTATCAAGGTGTAATAGATAATCGTTATAAAGCCTTGTTATTGGAGGATGTCGATAATATCATTCACAGGGGAGGAACGATACTTGGAACATCGAGAAGTCCGGAATTTAAAACAAAGGAAGGAAGAGTAAAAGCAATTGAGCATTTGCGTAAGCATGAAGTTGATGCTTTTATATGTATCGGAGGAGATGGGACATTTGCAGGGGCCAGAGTTTTATCAGAAGAGATGAATATTCCTGTAATTGGGATACCAGGGACAATTGATAATGATATTTATGGAACGGATTACACGATAGGTTATGGCACGGCGCTAAATACCGTTGTGGAAGCAGTCGATAAAATTAGAGACACAGCAAGTAGTCATCATCGGATTTTTTTCGTAGAAGTCATGGGTAGAGATGCAGGCTTTATTGCGCTTAACGGAGCAATAGCTTCAGGTGCGGATACAGCTTTAATTCCTGAAGAACATACGGATGTAGAAGAATTAGCAAAACATTTGAAACAAAGTGCAAAAGGTCGAAGAGGAACGATAGTGATTGTCGCAGAGGGAGATGATGCGGGAGGAGCTAAAGAAATTATGCAAAAAGTGGCTCCGTATTTAAAAGGCTACAGTTTAAGGCATTCTGTTCTTGGGCATATTCAGAGGGGAGGTGCTCCTTCCGCTTTTGATCGAATGTTAGCAACACAAATGGGTGTTTTTGCTGTTCAGCTACTTGAGGAGGGGAAACGGGATTTGATGGTTTGCTTTAAAAATGGAAGAATTACATCTTTAGATATTCAAGAAGCAATGAAGAAAAAACACATTCCAAAGTTATCAAAATTAGAATTGTTGAATCAGCTTCAAAGTTAGTTTTAAATTAAAATTGAAGAGCGGTTTTTCTTAACCAGGGCATAACGTTGGTTATAAAACCGGGACCGTGATGTGCAATGAAGTCATAAAAGTCGGGAGTAATAATTATTTTTCTTTCTTTTACAGCTTTTAATTCTCCCAGTCCTCTTTGTTCAAAGTAAGAAACAAGTTCATCAATTGTTCTGTTTTTCTGAGAAAACATTTTCGGTTCAAAAATGATGTAATCGATTTCTTTTTCTAATAATTGTTCGGTTGTTGGAGCAACCCACTCTGTATTTTCGTTTTGGAAAACATGAGGAATGCCAAGCCATCTAAATGCATCTGTGATGTAACTGTACTTACCGAAACTGACAGGCCCTCCTAAATCTATTTCCAGATAAACATTTTTTGTGGTGTTGACAGGTGTCATCTCGGCTAGTAGTCGGATATATTTTTGCTGTAATTCTGTTGCTTTTTCAGGATAACCCAGAGCGACACTAATTTCTGCAGCGGTAGAGATAATAGCGGAAACCGTAGGTGGTAGAGCAAAAGTATAGACAGGGTATTGTTCTGATAATTTTAAGGCAAAATCGCGTTGATATCCTGTAGTGGTTAGAATTACATCAGGTTGGATTTTCTCTAATAAATCACGCTTAATGTTTTGATAGGCTCCAATGACAGGCACTTTTTTTCTCCAATCAATAGGATGAACACAATAAGTGCTCACGGCCTTTAATTTTTCAGAGATACCGATTTCATGAAGCACTTCTGTTGCTGTCGGGCTTAAGCTTACAATTTTCTCAATATTGTCGGGAAGCGTTAATTCTTTGCCTATTGTTTCACAAAAAACCTTTCGCATTTATAGATATTTTTCAGGAATCAAGTAGTTTTTCACATAGTCTTCAATTCCTTCTTCAAGACTTCGGAATCCTTTTTTATATCCTTCAGAAAGTAATTTGGACATGTCAGCTTCTGTAAAATATTGATACTTGTCACGAATATCTTCCGGTGTGTCGATGAAAGAAATTTTTTCTTCCTTATCCATCGCTTTAAATGTATTTTTTGCAAGGTCAAGGAACGTCCGGGCTTTACCTGTTCCTAAATTATAAATACCTGATTTTGGTTGTTCTTCCATTAAGAACAGACAAACTTCTATCAAGTCTTTTACGTAGATAAAATCTCTTAATTGTTCTCCGTTTTTGTAGTTAGGGTTATGAGAACGGAACAGTTTCATCCCTCCGGTGTTTTTGATTTGATGAAAAGCATGGAAGATTACGGATGCCATTCGACCTTTGTGATATTCATTCGGGCCGTAAACATTAAAGAACTTTAATCCTGCCCAGAAAGGGGGTTGTTTTGATTCTTTGACTTGTTTCAGCACCCATTTATCAAACTCATTTTTTGATTCACCGTAAGGGTTTAAGGGTTTTAATTTTTCTACAATTTCGTGATCGTCTTTGTATCCATATTCCCCCATTCCGTAAGTAGCAGCTGAACTTGCATATACAAGTGGAATTTGATGTTTTGTACAAAGGTTCCAAACATCAATAGAGTAATTGACGTTTAATTCATCAAAAATTTCTTTATTGAATTCTGTGGTGTCTGTTCTTGCTCCTATGTGGAACACAAAATCTACCTCTTTACCAAATTCATCTAACCATGCAATAAAGTCTTTTCGTCCAACTTTAGCAATTAAGGTTTTTCCTTCTAAATTCTTGTCTTTTTCCCGTTTTGAGAAATCATCGACGGCAACAATATCTTTATACCCTTCTTGATTGAGTCTTCCGATTAAAGCACTCCCGATGAATCCTGCTGCTCCTGTTACTACTATCATTTTTTTAAAATAAACCGTGAATTTCTGCGTCAATCATATTAATAATCTTTCCTAAATCTTCCTTGTTCTCGTGAAAATTATTATTATCTACATCGATAATAAGGAGTTTCCCTTTGTCATATGTAGAAATCCATGCTTCATATCGCTCGTTAAGTCTTTTTAAATAATCTAATCGTATAGACTCTTCATATTCTCTGCCTCTTTTTTGTATTTGATTTACCAGTGTAGGGACACTTGCTCTAAGATAAATCAAAAGATCAGGGGCAGACACAAAAGAATCCATGAGCGTGAATAATGAAAAATAATTTTCAAAATCACGAGTGGTCATTAACCCCATTGAATGGAGATTGGGGGCAAAAATATAAGCGTCTTCATAAATTGTACGATCTTGAATAACCGTTTTATCAGATTTTTTAATTTCTTGAATTTGACTAAATCGACTGTTCAAATAATAAATCTGAAGATTAAACGACCAGCGTTGCATATCTTCATAGAAGTCATTCAAATAAGGATTTTGTTCTACATTTTCAAAATGAACATCCCAATTGTAGTGGTCCGCTAAAAGCTTGGTTAGCGTTGTTTTTCCTGATCCAATATTTCCGGCGATAGCAATATGCATAAGTTACAATTTTTAAGTCTGACTAAATTACAAACTTTAAGGAAAGGAACAAATTTGTTAGCTAAAGAATAAAGGACTTGTTAAAAACTTATTTTAAAAGAAGTGATTTTTCCTTGTGTTTGAAAGTAAAATATACCTC
>JALWLM010000196.1 GCA_027084145.1 Crocinitomicaceae bacterium
TAATTTTTTTAATTCTACTTTGCTCCATGAAATAATCCGCAGCATAATAGAAAATAGCTGCAGCTATAATACCTCCGGATATTACGGTAAAATATGTTTCCCAAAAACTAAAATTAAACTTGGCTCCAAGGAATGGAGCAAACATGAACTTAACAGTAGATAATAAAAATAGAGTAATAAATTTACCAAAAACCATCTTATTCGTTATAATTTTTCTCCAAATGCCAAATCTCCCGCATCACCAAGACCGGGAACAATATATGATTGAGCTGTTAATTCTATATCTATTGCACCGATAAAGTACTCTGTGGTATCAGGTAAATGTTTTTTTAGATATTCTAATGCTTCCGGAGAAGCAATGGCAGAAGCAATAAAAAGTTTTTTAGGCATCCCCTGTTTTAATAATGCTTTATAGCTAAGTACCATAGACTTTCCGGTGGCAAGCATTGGGTCGTTAATGATTAACACTTTTTTATCGATTGAGGGAGCAGCCATATACTCTACATAGATTTCAAAATCTTCTGCAGTTGTATGTTTTCGGTATGCCGAAACAAAAGCACTTTGGGCTTTATCAAAATAATTAAGAAAACCTATATGCATTCCTAAACCTGCTCGTAGGATTGTTGCAATAACCGGTTGCTCTTTGAGTATCGGCGTAGGAGCAATACCTAATGGTGTTTGAATGTCTGCTGTTTCGTACTCAAGTTTCTTTGAAATTTCATAAGCCATGATTTCAGAGATGCGTTCTAAATTCCTTCTAAATCGCATTCTGTCTTTTTGTATCTCAATATCACGTAATTCAGCAAGGAAACATGAAAAAATAGAATTTGTCTTTGATAGATGGTGAATCATATACTTATGTTTTTGCTTTGTTCTTCAAAAATATAAGAAATAATTATATAATTCAATGTGGATATAACAATATAAGTTTAAAAGATAAAAAAAGATAAGAGAGTTGTTGAAAAAGTGACAAAACTGACATATTTTCTTGTCTTAATTACTTTTTCTATGACATGGATGTCACATTTTTATTTTTTTTTACATTTTTTTAAAGATTTACAAAATACAAGCAAATATTAAAAGTTCAAAGATTAGTTAAATTAGTAAACAATTAAAAAACATAAAATTATGGGTAAAATAATAGGGATAGATTTAGGGACAACCAACTCTTGTGTTGCTGTAATGGAAGGGAATGAGCCGGTTGTTATTGCGAATTCTGAAGGAAGAAGAACAACGCCTTCTGTAGTTGCATTTTTAGATGGTGGAGAAATAAAAGTAGGAGATCCAGCTAAACGACAAGCGATTACAAACCCTGAAAGAACGATTTATTCAATTAAACGTTTTATGGGATTGCCTTATGAAAAAGCAAAAGAAGAAATAAAAAGAGTTGCTTATAAGGTGGTTAATGATAACGGTATGCCTAAGGTGGAAATTGATGGTAGAAAATATACACCACAAGAAATATCAGCAATGATTCTTCAAAAAATGAAGAAAACAGCAGAGGATTATTTAGGGCAAGAAGTAACAGAGGCAGTTATTACCGTTCCGGCATATTTTGATGATGCTCAAAGACAAGCGACAAAAGATGCGGGAGAAATTGCGGGATTAAAAGTTCGTAGAATCATTAATGAGCCGACAGCTGCTGCATTAGCTTACGGACTAGATAAAAAAGGAAAAGATCAAAAAGTTGTAGTATTTGACTTTGGTGGAGGTACACATGATGTTTCTATCTTAGAATTAGGTGACGGTGTGTTTGAGGTGTTATCTACAGATGGAGATACTCACTTAGGAGGTGATGATGTTGACGATGCAATTATTAATTGGTTGGCAGATGAGTTCCAAAAAGAATACAATGTGGATTTAAGAAAAGATCCAATGGCGCTTCAAAGATTAAAAGAAGCTGCTGAAAAAGCAAAAATAGAATTGTCATCATCTACTTCAACAGAGATTAACTTACCTTATATCATGCCTGTTGATGGTGTGCCTAAACACTTAGTGAAGACATTACAAAGATCACAATTTGAAAAATTAATTGCAGATATTGTTGATAGAACAATAGAACCTTGTAAGTCAGCATTGAAAAATGCAGGATTATCTGTAAGTGATATTGATGAGGTCATATTAGTAGGAGGATCTACAAGAATTCCGGCAATCCAAGAAGCGGTTAAAAAATTCTTTGGAAAAGAACCTTCAAAAGGAGTAAATCCTGATGAGGTAGTAGCTTTAGGAGCAGCGATTCAAGGAGGAGTATTGGCCGGAGATGTAAAGGATGTACTTTTATTGGATGTAATCCCATTATCAGTTGGAATCGAAACCATGGGAGGTGTGTTTACAAAGCTTATTGAAGCAAATACAACAATTCCAACCAAGAAATCAGAGGTGTTCTCTACAGCGACAGATAACCAACCGGCAGTAGATATTCATGTTTTACAAGGAGAGCGTCCAATGGCTGCAGATAATAAAACTTTAGGAAGATTCCAGTTAACGGATATTCCACCTGCACCAAGAGGAGTGCCTCAAATTGAAGTGACGTTTGATATCGATGCAAATGGAATTATGAATATCTCAGCAAAAGATAAGGCAACAGGAAAAGAGCAATCTATTAAGATTGAAGCTTCTTCAGGGTTAACAGAAGAAGAAATTGAAAGAATGAAAGCCGAAGCTGAAGCAAATGCGGAAGCTGATAGAAAGAAAAAAGAAGAAGCTGAATTATTAAATAAAGCTGATTCAATGATTTTCCAGACAGAGCGTCAGTTGAAAGAAAACGGTGATAAATTACCTGCTGATAAGAAAAAGGAAATTGAAGATGCTATTGCAGAATTGAAAAAAGAATTTGAAGCAAAAAATATCGCAAGTTTGCAACCTGCAATGGATAAATTAGAATCGATTTTCCAAGAAGCATCTAAGCAAATGTATGATCAAACAGCAGGAGGAGGTGCAAGTGATTCTTCAGCTGGAGATACAAGTAGTTCTTCAGATGACGAAGTAACAGATGTAGATTTTGAAGAAGTAGAAGATAAATAAGAGTTGAATAACTCAATTAAGCAAAAGCCTCGAAAGAAACTTCGAGGCTTTTTTATATGGAAAAAGTTTTATTCTTCTCTTAAAAGAAGTTGAATATCTGTAATTAAAGAATCAATAGAAGAAGATCTTGTTCCGTCATAGTACCCTCTAATTCTCCTCTTTTTATCAACGAGTACAAAATTGTTGGTATGGATAAAATCGCTTCCCGCATCACCTATATTTTCTGCTTCAGCAGGTTTTAATACAAAAAAAGATTTTCTAGCTAAAGAATATAAATCAGATTTATTACCTGTTAAAAAGTGCCAATTCGGACCTGCATGATGTTTTTCTGCATATCGTTTTAACTGTTCAACAGTATCCACTTCCGGATGAACGGTAAAACTTAATATTTTAAAATCTTCATTTCTACCATAAACACTATCAATTCGACGCATTTGTTTATTCATGATAGGACATATACTGGAACAGGTTGTAAAAAAATACTCGGCAACAAATACTTTATTTTGAATTTCTTCATGAGTTATTGTATCACCATTTTGATTGACAAATGAAAAATCACCAATAGTATGGCCATATCCTTTTCGTTCCAATAATAAGGAAGGATCTACAAGTTCTTTTTTTAAATCAACAGGGTTGATAACGGGTAGTTTTTTTTCTTTAGGCTGGTTGAGTATATTATAAGCAGTGATGACACCTATAAGAAATATGACTAAAAAAAGGAGTAGTTTTTTCATCTTTTAAAAATAGAAGTTAATATCAAAAACCGCCTTACATAAAATAAGGCGGTTCATCGATACAATCTTATTTTTTCTTTTTTTCAGGCATCTCACGAGTGAAAGCCGGAATACCCGTGATGTCCATTCCTGTAATAAGTAAATGTATATCATGAGTACCTTCATAAGTAAGAACAGATTCAAGGTTAGCCATGTGTCGCATCATAGAATATTCATTGGTAATCCCCATCGCTCCGTGGATTTGTCGAGCTTCTCTTGCGATATTAAGTGCTATTTCTACATTATTTCTTTTCGCCATTGATATTTGAGCGGAAGTAGCTCTTCCTTCATTTCGGAGTTGTCCCAGTCGGAAGGTTAAAAGTTGGGCTTTTGTAATTTCTGTGAGCATTTCGGCTAATTTCTTTTGGATTAATTGAAAAGCTCCAATAGGATGTCCGAACTGAATTCTTTCTTTAGAATATCGAACCGCTTGATCGTAGCAGTCCATAGCAGCACCAAGTGCTCCCCAAGCAATTCCGTATCGAGCTGAATCTAGACATGCTAAAGGTGCTCCAAGTCCGGATTTCCCGGGTAAGATATTACTTTTTGGGACTCGTACATTATCAAAAATCAACTCTCCTGTAGCAGATGCTCTAAGAGATAATTTCCCGTGCATTTCAGGAGTAGAAAAACCTTCCATTCCTCTTTCAACAATTAATCCGTGAATACGCCCTTCTTCATTTTTAGCCCAAACAACAGCGATATCAGCAAAAGGAGCATTTGAAATCCACATTTTAGCTCCGTTTAAGATAACATAATCTCCGTCGTCTTTAAAATTACTAATCATTCCTCCGGGGTTAGATCCATAATCAGGTTCGGTTAAGCCAAAGCACCCAATCATTTCTCCGGTAGCAAGTTTTGGTAAATATTTTTGTTTTTGTTCCTCAGAACCAAACTTCCATATTGGGTACATTACCAATGAACTCTGAACAGAAGCCGTAGAACGAAGACCGGAGTCACATCGTTCTAATTCTTGCATGATAAGCCCGTAAGAAATTTGATCAAGCCCGGGACCACCATATTCAGCAGGGATGTAAGGACCGAATGCTCCTATCTCACCTAGTCCGGGAAGGATATGCATTGGGAATGTTGCTTTCTCATAATGCTCATCAATGATTGGGGAAACTTCTTTTTTCACCCATGCTCGAGCAGCATCTCTAACTAATTTATGTTCTTCAGAAAGTAAATCATCCATGTTATAGTAATCAGGATGTGTGTATAAATCTGTTTTCATTTTGTGTGTTATAAATGTTTATAATGTTGGCAAATTTAGTCATATTTATTATTGAGCTACAAATTAGATGTCAAAACTTTCTTATCTTCGAATTAAATTTATTTAATAAAAGATGCTGATGGATTCCTTCTTATTAGTTACTATTCCTGAAAGATTAACACCAAGAAGTTCTTCGGAAATGATTATTGTAGGAGGAGGGCTTTTTTTATC
>JALWLM010000197.1 GCA_027084145.1 Crocinitomicaceae bacterium
CAAGAGGTAAAATCAAGAATAAAACTTTTAAGTTTTTAGCTCTTTGGTATTTTTGGGTGTAATTTGGTGTCTCCCCATGTTTCTATAATCATCGTCAACTGGAACGGCTGGAAAGATACGATAGAATGTTTAGAATCACTATATAGGATAACCTACCCCAACTATGATGTTATTGTTGTGGATAATGGCTCCAGGGATGACTCTGTTCAAAAGATAAAGGAGTACGCAGAAGGAAGGCTTGAAGTCAATTCAAAGTTTTTTGAATACAATCCATACAACAAACCAATTAAAGTTTTTGAGATAACTGAAGACGAGGCAAAGCAGGGAGAGTTTAATAGACCGGCCTACAAGAAATTTGATCCTAATAGACGGATAATTTTGATTAAGAACAAAGATAATTATGGCTTTGCTGGTGGGAACAACGTTGGGATTAAATTTGCATTGAGTGTTTTAAATCCTGATTATATTTTATTACTAAATAATGATACTGTTGTTGATCCAAACTTTTTGAGAGAGCTCGTTAAAGTCGCCGAAGGCGACAAAAAGATCGGCGTTGTAGGACCAGGGATTTACTGTTATACTAACCATTTTAGGCTATGGAGCCCATATGGCCTAAAAGAAGGAGAAAACAAAATTACATATAAACATTTATTTGGAGCTGCACTGTTAATAAATGTAATTCCATTAGGATACACCGGACTATTTGATGAAAATTATTTTCTGTATCAAGAAGAAGTTGATTTGCTCTATCGTATCGCAACTACTGGATTTAGCTTAGAGTATTCTCAAAATGCGAAAGTTTTTCACAAAGAAACTATATCAAAAGAAAGAGCTTATGCTCTCTATTATAAAATAAGAAATGAATATTACTTTTTAACAAAAAACAATTTAGGGTACTTAAAGCTAACAAAATTTTTGGGAAATCTCCTACTAATTATTGCAAAATTTAGCCTAAAAGGCAAAATCAAGCACGCATCTATGGCAGTTAAAGGATTACTCGATGGTATAAATTGTAAAATGAGATATGTTATCTCTCCCCCCATACCTCAACAAGTCCAGTGATAGTCCCATATAACAATGCAATACCCCAGACCAAATAATAAGGAATACACTTTATACATTTTCTACATCTGAGTGCCTGAAAAATTCCATAAGCCATTATCCCCAAAGGAACAAACAACAATTTCCAGGCGTTATGTTTAGCTATGGCTCTTGCATTTCCTTTTCCATACCAAATTCTTTGCTTTACAAAGTCATTAAATGATGCTCGATGATAATGAAAAGCAACATGCCTTGAAATGCCAAATTTATGTTCCTGTCCAACTCTACTCCAAAATTCTGTATCTTCAGCTGCATATTTCATAAATGGATCAAAATGGTACTTTAAAACAATATCCCTTTTTACAATACACACAATAGTTCCAATATACTTCCTCTCGCCAGGTTTATTAAATCTAGTTTCTAAGTGCATATCCTCACAGTATTCCCATAGTGTTTTGTTTTTTCTTGGATTTACCAACTGAGCATGTATAGCAACCCAACCATGTTTTTCCATTTCTTCAATCATTCTGATTAGTAAGTCGTCCTTTGGAAGTTCTGTATCCGAGTCTATATACGCTATATACTCTCCCCTAGCTTTTTCAGCTCCAAGCTGTCTTGCAAATGCTAATCCTTTTCCTTTGTCTGAATATATCTTATCTGCATATCTCCTTGCTATTTCAATTGTTCTATCTGTAGAATTCCCATCAACAATTATTATCTCTAATACTCCTTTTTGCTTTTTTACTGACTTTAGAGCTCTCTCTATTTCATTTTCTCTGTTTTTTACACACATAACAACAGAAATTTGTTTTTTTCCAAAGTTCATTACAATCTCTCCTACTTTGTTTTATTATTTAATTTTTTTATTGCTTGCTTTATCTTCAACTTTTCAGGTTTCTTTAGTATCTTGTCTTTTTCATCAACTACAAGCCAAGGAACCTTTATTAGAGGTTCTATCCTAACTCCATTGTAATGACCATAAACCCTGATAGGAATTAATGAATGTAACTTTTCCCCGAACGCTTCTCCATGGTCAGCAGTAATTACTGTCGTCCCCGGAAGTATATCCACAAGTTTTTCTACATAATCTAAAGCTAAACTTAAGTTTTCTTTGTAACCTTTTATCACATCTTCAAAAGACACAATCCCCGCTTTCATCAGTCCCCAAATTGTAATATCTTGCCATACAGTTTCCCCTGCTAAAGTCGCTTCTCTCTGGTGTTTTATCCCAGTATCTCCCTCAACTTTTAAGGATATGAATGGATAATGTGGTTGCATAAAGTGTATTATAAATCTTTTATCAGGATATTTAACTAAAGCGTCCAATGTGTACTCATACATAGTTGAGGGTAAGACTGTATTATACTCCTCACTCCATCCATCCTTCCAGACTGAAATTATCTTATAAAACCGTCCTTGCAATAGAAGATCAACATAGGGGTTAGCAGTGATATAAATTATATCATCAAATTTTCTATTTCCAAAATTTTCAACAAGAAATTCGGGTGTTCCCGAACCTCTGGATATCTTGTATGTTAATTTGCCCTTCATATTTCTTTTTTCAAATTCTTCTTTGAAACTATCATATCTGCATGCGTCTAAGATAATTAGGTTGTCCCATTCTTCTTCAATTATAAACACCCCTTTATTTTGTGGATAAATAATTTTTGACAAATAATATATAAGCACATCCTCCCAAAATTGTCTAGTTCTTAAATTTCTCCAATTATTTCTGAGTCTTGTGATCTTTGATTGTATCCCCATAGTGTCACCCCCAATAATATATCTCAAATTTGCTTGGAACATTCGTATATTGGTTATCTGAACAATATATTTTTGAACTTTTTATTCGTATTGATGTCAGACCAAGCTCTTTTCCCGTAAAGAACCTATACCCGTCGATTCTTCTGGAAGACACTACAACAATGCCCCCTGTTATATTGTCATTTTTTAAGAGCAGGGTTATAGGTAGAATATATTGTTCATCTTTTTTTAAATATTCCATATCCCACAATGCATCTGGGATTGTATAAAACTTTGATTGAATATTTATTGAGGTATAATACATTCCAGTAATCTCATTAGGCGCCACATAATCATAAGCCATATTGCCATAAGTACACAGTACATGCAAGTATGAGAAGATAAATAGTACCATAATGGCTGCTCTTCCAAATTTTGGATTTTTAAGCGCCAATGTAAAAAAAATCACAAAAATATATTTACTCCCTCCAAACAGTCTTGACGGAATTTCTCCACTATAACTTCCAGCTATTGTTGATACCCCAATACTATAGAAAATCAAAAGGAGCACTAAAAGGAGCACTATCCTATCGATTTTTCTTGTTTTAATGAATTTTTTTAGAGACCCAGCAATTACAATCAACATTCCAGCTAAACTTGCTCCAACTATGGAATACATAAAGTAAGCCTTAATTCTCAATATCTCAGCATGCTGTGTTAATCCTGTCTGAGCAACACTAGTCCATTTATCAGTAGCTTTAAGAGCACCTGAAAATAATGCTAGGAGATACCTCACTCTTGACTTAAACAGATAAAGTGCATACGTATGAGTGAATATCCAGTAAAATTCTAGAATTATGAAAATTGTCAGGAGAACCATATTCAATGTTTGAATTTTTTTGTCATTAGTAACTACTGACAAAATTAAAAAAATCATTATTGTGATGGCCCAGAAGATACTTGTCAATAAGTGGGTAAAGATCAAAGTCAAAGTTAGCAACATTAAAATACCCCAGAACTCTGAAAAATTCTTGTTTATTTTTAATTTTCCTGAGTAGAGTTTAAATAATACATAAATCCCTACCATCTCCAAATAAGTTGCTAATACTCCAGGTACAAACCATCCAAACCCATAGCCCGCGGTTATCCAAAATAACACTCCTATAACTGCTTTTCTTTGATCTTTTGTCAGATCCTTTAATAAGAGATAGAAAATGGGCACATTAATCAAATAGGAAAGAACAGGGAGAGTTAAAAGAGTATACAGGCCAATTTTTGATATTATCACCAATATGACTCCTAAGAACATAGCCCCAGGCCAAGTTTGATAACCCAATCTTGGAGCTTCAGGATGTATGTGACCTGTGTGAAGGATATAATCAATATGGCCATAAATTCGGTATACATAAGGAAATATTGGGAGATTTGCAAATATCTGCGGAACAAAAAAGAGTAACACTAAATAGAAAATGGCAATATATGAATATTTGAGTGTTTTTTTGGTATATATCCCTAGAAAAATTGTCAACAAGACAAGTGCTATAGAGAAAAGCCCTGTAATCCCATATGAATATACTCCACCATAAGTTCCAATCTTGAGCCTTCCAAAGAGCAGGACATAATTAACTAAGGCTATTCCTAAGATTAACAAGCTTTTTACAGTAATGTTTATGTCGTCTCCTACCACAGATAAAGGCAATATTTTTGGGAGTATATTATTTGTGTTTTTCATATTTTCACACCTTTAGTAGAGCCTTTATTTCTATCCGAGTCCGTCTCTTTCTTTGTATATCTATTCTTCTTATAGCTGCTCCTTACTTCATTCAATCCTTCTAGTACTGCTTTGATCTCATCAATTGCTCTTATTGGATTTATAATTATATGGGCCATACTACCCAGTAGCAACCCAAAGGTCGCCCACAGATGTGCTATTTTACTTCCTTTTCCTTTAATGTTAGCAATGTAATAAGTGCTGATAACTAGGGATTTTAATCTTACTCTATGATCTATTCTATTCCCTATTGACGCTCTTAGATGGACTAGTCTGGCGTGGGATGTGAGATACACTCTATATTTTTTTGAAACCCGTGCTGACCATTCCAAGTCTTCATTCAGAGCATAACTGTGGAGTCTCTCAAGCTCTTCGTTGAACTTAAAGTTCTTAAATACCTCTCTAATTCCTGCGAAATTATTTCCCTGAATCCATTCTACTTCTATTAATCCCCCTCTTTCTTCTATCTTCGAGATTTCTGGGAACTCACTTCGATATCCAGAAGCCAGAATTTTTCCCTTAAATGGTGACTCCCATAGGAATATTGATTTAATGATATTCCTAAAGGTTTTCAATAGATGCCAGAAATAAATTTCTCTCACCTTTTTCTCGAAAATACCAATTTTATCTGGATACCTTAGTTCTATTTCTTTTAGTATTACCTTAATG
>JALWLM010000198.1:0-4204 GCA_027084145.1 Crocinitomicaceae bacterium
ATTCTTCATTTGAACTCTAAGTAAATGACTTTGATTAAATTTGTTGCTTACAATTATAGATTAGAATAATGGATAAAGTTAGTTTTGTAGGAAATGCTGATGTTAATGCAATAGACCATCTTTATGAATCTTATTTAAAAGACCCTAATAGTGTAGATGAAGGATGGAAAAAATTCTTTGAAGGTTTTGACTTTGCCAGAACTGTTTACGGAGAAGATGAGTTAAGCTCGGGGAAAAATACTGAAATCTTAAAAAAAGAATTCAAGGTTCTTAACTTAATTGACGGTTATAGAACAAGAGGACATCTCTTTACAAAAACAAATCCCGTTAGAGAAAGAAGAAAATACTCGCCCACATTAGAACTTAAAAATTTTGGACTGTCCGAAGCTGACCTGAATACTGTTTTTCAAGCAGGAGAAGAAATCGGTATCGGACCGGCAACATTAAAGGAAATTGTAGACCATTTAGAAGAAACCTATTGTCAGTCCATCGGTATTGAATACATGTATATCCGTGAACCTGAACATATCGAATGGTTCAAAAATGCTATTGAATTAAAAAACCGACCCAAACTAGATCCTGAACGAAAACTTGAAATCTATAAAAAATTAAGCAATGCATCTGATTTTGAAGCTTTCCTAGGGAAAAAATTCGTTGGTCAAAAACGATTTTCAATTGAAGGTTTAGAAGGATTGATTCCCGCCCTAGATACTATCGTAAAAAAGGGGATGAAACTTGGAATTGAACAATTCGTTGTAGGAATGGCTCATAGGGGACGATTAAATACCCTTGCCAATATTTTCCAAAAACGTCCAAAAGATATTTTGGCCGAATTCGAAGGCAAAGAGTTTGACAATGAAATTAGATTTGACGGAGATGTAAAATATCATCAAGGATTTACTTCTCATATCACAACAGAAGACGGTAAAGAGGTAACACTTACCCTGTCTCCAAATCCTTCCCATCTTGAAGCAGTAAGCCCCGTAGTAGAAGGTATCGCAAGAGCCAAAGTGGATCACCGTCTTAATGGAGATTACAATAAAATATTTCCTATTCTTATCCATGGAGATGCTGCTATTTCAGGTCAAGGTGTTGTTTACGAAACAATTCAAATGGCAGGTCTTGACGGATATAAAGTCGGAGGAACAATCCATATTGTAACAAACAATCAAGTAGGGTTTACGACTAACTATCTAGATGGAAGAACTTCTACTTATTGTACAGATATCGCAAAAGTAACTTTGTGCCCCGTCTTCCATGTTAATGCGGATGACATAGAGGCAATCATTCAAGTAATGGAAATTGCGGTAGCATATAGACAAGAATTTAACAAGGATATTTTTATCGATTTATTAGGTTATAGAAAATATGGACACAACGAAGGGGATGAACCTAAATTTACACAACCTAAATTATATAAAGCAATAGCGAAACACCCTAATCCTAAAGATATTTACTTCAAGCAACTCGAAAAAGAAGGGGTTATCACAAAAGAACAAGCAAAAAAAATAAGTGCTGAATATTTTGAGTTTTTAGAAAAAGAACTTGAAACTGCTCAACAACAAAATAAAGCACTCGTTCATGATTTCCTAAAAAGAACATGGGAAGGTTATAAACACGGAACTGAAAAAGATTTTGAAATATCTCCCAATACAGGTGTTTCAAAGAAAAAACTCCTTGAATTAGGTCGTAAATTAGCCACTCTACCCGAAGGGAAAAAATATTTCAGAAAAATAGCTAAGATCTTTAAAGAAAGATTAAAAGCAATCGAAGAAAATCGTTTAGATTGGGGGAGTGCTGAAATGCTTGCTTATGCTACATTATTAGAAGAGGGACATCCTGTTCGAATATCCGGACAAGATGTTGAAAGGGGAACTTTCTCTCATAGACATGCAGTAGTCAAGACAGAAGAAACTGAAGAAGAAATCGTAACACTCAATTCTTTATCTGAAAATCAAGCAAAATTTGAAATCTACAATTCTCTTTTGTCTGAATACGGAGTATTGGGATTCGAATATGGCTACTCTCTTGCATGTCCTGAAGGATTGACAATTTGGGAAGCCCAATTCGGAGACTTTTACAATGGAGCCCAAATTATTGTTGATCAATTCATTACTTCAGGAGAAGATAAATGGTTTACACAAAGCGGACTGGTCATGTTACTTCCTCATGGATATGAAGGCCAAGGAGCAGAACATTCCAGCGGAAGAATTGAACGTTTTTTACAACAATGCGCAAACACAAATATTCAAGTGTGCAATACTACAACTCCTGCAAACCATTTTCACTTATTAAGACGTCAAATGAAACGGAATTTTAGAAAACCGTTAATTGTCTTTTCCCCTAAAATGTTATTGCGTTATCCAAAAGCAGTCTCTACACTTGACGAAATGGCTAATGGCAAATTTCAAGAAGTTATTGATGACCCAACAGCAAACCCGAAGAAAATAGACACACTGGTACTGGTTTCCGGAAAATTTTATTACGAAGCGAAAGAAAAAGCGGAAGAGCTGGGGGTAGAGAATATGGCTTTTGTAAGAATAGAACAACTTTATCCTTTCCCAAAAAAACAATTAGATGCTATATTTGAAAAATATAAAAATGTAGAAAACTATATTTGGGCTCAAGAAGAACCTGCAAACATGGGAGCATGGACTTATATAGCGATGACACTTCGAGATAAAAACCTCATTGGAATATCTCGTTATCCTTCAGCCGCTACTGCAGAAGGTTCTTATGATCTACACAATAGACGATTAAATCGATTGTTTAACGAATTATTTGAATACGCAAAAATTAAAGCATAAAAAAGAAAAAAGATGTCAATATTAGAAATGAAAGTTCCCAGTCCGGGAGAGTCAATATCCGAGGTAGAAATAGCACAATGGCTTGTACAAGATGGAGACTATGTTGAAAAAGACCAACCTATCGCAGAAGTTGACTCCGATAAAGCAACATTGGAACTTCCTGCAGAGGAAAGTGGAATCATCACACTAAAAGCAGAAGAAGGAGATACGGTAGCTGTAGGGGATGTGGTATGCTTAATTGATACCTCTGCTGAAAAACCGGAAGGATTTGAATCTTCTTCTCAAGAAGAAACATCTGAAACAGAAACAAAAGAAGAAACGAAAAATGTAGAAACACCTAAAGAAGATAAAAAAATATCTCCTGATCCTATAAAAAAGGAATCTTATGCAACAGGAACCCCCTCTGTTGCCGCAGCCAAAATAATGAAGGAAAATAATATTGCTGCAACGCAAGTTAAAGGAACAGGTAAAGATGGGAGGATAACAAAGCAAGATGTCTTATCATTGTTATCATCCGGTTTCTCTATAGAAAAAAAGGGGTGGGGAGGAACACGAAATACAGAAATCAAAAAGATGTCCATGATGCGTCGAAAGATTGCAGAACGGCTTGTTGCTGTTAAAAATGAGACTGCAATGCTGACAACATTTAACGAGGTGAACATGAAGCCTATTATGGACATTCGTAAAAAATATAAAAAAGCTTTTGCTGAACATCATGAAGTTAACCTTGGTTTCATGTCCTTCTTTACAAAAGCTGTTACGGAAGCACTGGCATTATTTCCTGCAGTCAATGCTCAAATTGATGGAAAAAACATGGTTTTTCATGATTATGCAGACATTGGTATTGCGGTCTCTTCACCTAAAGGTTTAATGGTCCCGGTGATTAGAAACGCAGAAACAATGTCTCTTGCTGAAATTGAAAAAGAAATTAAACGTCTGGCCATCCGTGCAAGAGAAGGTAAAATTACACCTGATGAGATGACCGGAGGAACATTTACAATTACCAATGGAGGAGTATTTGGGTCTATGATGTCAACTCCAATTATCAACCCTCCTCAATCAGCTATTTTAGGGATGCATAACATTGTAGAACGACCGATTGCCATTGACGGAAAAGTCGAAATACGTCCAATGATGTATTTAGCACTATCTTATGATCACCGAACCATTGATGGAAAAGAATCTGTAAGCTTTCTTGTAAAGGTGAAAGAAATGTTAGAAAACCCTGAAAAAATGTTATTCGGAGCAAAAGACCCGATAGAGATTTTATTAGGATTATAAAATTGAGTAAATAGAAGACATCATACAATCATCAAAATGACCTTTTAAAAGGTTTTTATTGGTTGACTTTTTGTTATGATGTTTTTTTTATTAAATTTGGCTTAAATTATTTACTC
>JALWLM010000198.1:4214-5172 GCA_027084145.1 Crocinitomicaceae bacterium
AATTTTAAAAGACATGAAAAAAACAGTTAGTTCATTCATTATTGCTTTAGCAATGATATTTGGATTTGTAAACTTATCCATTGCAGAAGAAACAAAACAAGCAAATGACACCGTAGAGACAGTTGTAAACAATGCAGACGAAGTTGTAGATGCTGCTACAGCAGAAAACATCGTTGCAGATGCAGAAGAAGAGACTTATGAGGAAGAAGGATTGAGTTTTGTTCAAACATTAAAACAAAAATATATAGAAGGTTCTCCTCTATGGATGACACCGGTACTTATCTGTTTAATCATTGGATTAGCACTTTCTATTGAAAGAATCGTTTATCTAAACCTTTCTTCCATCAATACTAAAAAATTTATTGATGAAGTAGAAGAAGCTCTTAAATCAGGAGGTGTAGAAGCTGCAAAAGAAGTTTGTAGAAACACTAGAGGGCCTATTGCTTCCATTTATTATCAAGGACTATCTAGAGCCGAAGAAGGAATTGAAATGGTTGAAAAAGCAGTTGTATCATACGGAGGTGTTCAAATGGGATTATTAGAAAAAGGATTATCTTGGTTGTCCCTATTTATTGCATTAGCTCCGATGTTAGGTTTCTTAGGTACAGTAATCGGGATGATCTTTGCATTCGATAAAATTGTAACTGACGGACAAGTATCACCAACAACAGTTGCCGGAGGTATTAAAGTATCATTGTTAACAACTGTATTTGGTCTTATCGCTGCAATTTTACTTCAAATTTTCTACAACTATATCGTTTCTAAAATTGATGGTTTAGTAAATGAAATGGAAGATGCATCTATCACTTTGGTAGATATGATGTTAAAATACAAAGTAGCAAAAGTTTAAGATTGATTTTTACAAAATCAATTATATCAAAAACATAAAAATTTTGATTTATGGATGAGAAAAAAATGAATCTGTTCATGACAATTCTAAAAGTTGGCTTAGTAGCCA
>JALWLM010000199.1 GCA_027084145.1 Crocinitomicaceae bacterium
GCCGGACTACCATTTTTTCACCCAACCACTAGGTGTAATTTCAGGTAATTTTTTTAAGTCTGTAGTAGCTTCCGATTTTGTAGCATAAGATTTTAAGCTGACAATATGTTTACTTCCTACAGTTGTTTTGAATGATGGATAGCCTTGTTCTTTTAATTTCATTACCAATTTATCCGCGTTATCTTCATTAGAAAAAGCACCTACGACAATGGAATAAGGAAGAGAAGAAGATGTGCTTTCTTCTGTTTGACTTTCAGGAACATTTTGAGAAACTTGAGCAATTTCTGTTGATTCTGTTGTTGTCTCTTCATTTGTATTCGTTCCTTCGTTACTTAAAGTTTCTTCTGTTGTATTTGTCGTATCTATGATTGGTTCTATTTCTTCATCAATATCATTTGTGTTCTCCATGTCTTTAACAGCTCCTTTTTCTTCTTCATTGGTATTTACTTTGGTTTCCGTTAAGAATGGAAGATGTTGTTTGACAGAGTTAAAATTGAGAGCTGTGTAAGTTCCTCCGGCTAGAAGTAATACTAAAAGACTGATTCCAATCCAAAAACCTATCGGTTTTCTCTTTTTTTTATGATTCTTATCTTTTGATTCTTCAAGTTCTTTTAATTTCTTTCTGTTTTTTTCTATTTCTTCTTTTTCAGCGACGGTCTTAGTGGGTTGTTGTATCTTTTCGGAAGGAGTCGCAATAGGAGTAGTCTTGTTTTCTGTACTTTCTTCTTTTTTATTCGTTGTATGTTCAATATTTGTTTTTTGAGGTGGGATATAAATATTTTCATCGGTATTAGAAGCGTTAGAATCTTCTTTCCAGTTTTCAAAAACAATCTGTCCGTCTTCATTTTTTTTAAAGGTTCCGAATTGATACATCTTATATTCTTCTCCTTTATCCAATGAATGTTTTATTTCTCTTACATACTTAGCGATGAGATTTTTAGCGTCATTGACACTCATATTTTCTTTCTCGGAGATATACTTAGCCAGTTGACCATCGTCATGTTTCATGAACGGCATGACCATGATTTCACCTGTCTTTGAATTAGTAATCGTTAATGCTCCTAAATCAGGGATGATAATGGTGTTTATTTCTTTTAATATTTGGTATAAATATTTGTCCATAAGATATTTTTAAGTCGGTTAAAAATATAAAAAATTAAAAATAATCCTCAAAAGAAAAGGCCTCTTTTAGACGAACTCCTTTTTCAGTTTGTTGAAGTGTACAACATTCGTTGTGATAATCGTGCTCTAAAAATAAAATGTATTCTTCTTTTACGGCTTTATTAAGAAATTTTTCTTTTTCAGAAAGCGTAATTAAAGGACGTGTATCATAACCCATTACATAAGGGAGCGGGATGTGTCCTGTACTGGGTAGTAAATCAGCCATGAAAACCAATGTTTTTCCTTTGTAATGAATGTGAGGTATCATTTGACTTTCAGTGTGTCCATCAACAAAAAGAACATCAAAGTTATTGAAGACGTTTTTTGTATAATCACCTGTTCGTTCTACAAATTTTAGTTGTCCGCTTTCTTCAATCGGAAGAATATTTTCTTTTAAGAAAGAAGCTTTCTCTCTTGCATTGGGTTCTGTGGCCCATTTCCAATGTTTTTCCGTACTCCAATAAGTTGCGTTTTTAAAAACAGGTTCAAACCCTGTACGGTCTTTGTTCCACTTAATAGCTCCTCCACAATGGTCAAAATGTAAATGAGTAAGAAAAACATCTGTGATTTCATCCAGTCCGAAACCTAATCGGTTTAAATTGGGTTCCAAACTATTTTCATCTGATAAATAATAATGAGAAAAAAACTTTTCATCTTGTTTGTCTCCAATTCCGGTGTCGATTAAAATCAATCGGTCTCCGTCTTCAATAAGTAGACATCGCATTGACCAATCACATAAATTGTTTTCGTCTGCAGGGTTGGTTCGTTGCCATAAAACTTTAGGAACAACACCGAACATTGCTCCACCGTCAAGTTTAAAATTTCCCGAATTTAAGGGGTATATTTTCATAGTGTTTTATTTTTATATAGTTCGATTTTATCTCCGAAAAAATATTTTACATCAACAGGTTTCGTATTTAAAGTCGGGGCATTCGTGCCTTTTTTAAATTCTGTTTTACTTGTAAGGACAAAAGTTTCATCCCATAAGTTTAATTTGATAAAACTCTCAATTGTTTTCCGTCCACCTTCAACTAAAACAGAAGAAATATTTTCCTGATATAACCTTTTTAATATTTCAGGGATATCCATTTCTTGTACTCGAATATAATGAATATTATTTTCTTTAGCTTCTTTAATTAGATTAAAGACAATAACTTTTTCAGGATCGTTGAAAATAGAATGATGGTTCGAAAGTTCTAATTCGGAATCCATTGTAATTTTAATCGGGTTTGGGCCTTCTAAAGTTCTTACCGTGAGTTGAGGGTTGTCATGTTTTACCGTGTTTTTTCCGACTAGAATAGCTTGATTTTGGATACGTAACCGATGAACAAAAGCTTTTGTTTCAGGAGATGAAATAGGCGTTACTTTTTCATTGTGTAGTCCCGCGTCTATTTTTCTATTTTTTGTTTGTGCCCATTTTAAAACAATATAAGGACGTTTTTTTTGGTGAAAGGTATAAAATCGCTTATTTAGCTTAATACATTCCTTTTCTAACACGCCTGTTGTAGTTGAAATACCTTGTTCTTGGAGGATTTTTAATCCTTTTCCGTTTACTTTGGAGTGAGGGTCTAAAGCTCCTATAACGACTCTTTTGAATTGATGAGTAACGAGGGTATTTGCACATGGAGGAGTTTTTCCAAAATGAGAACAAGGTTCCAAATTGACATAAATCGTAGATGTTTTTAATAAGCTTTTATCTTTTACAGCATTAATCGCATTGATTTCAGCGTGAGGACTTCCATGTTTCTCATGAAAACCTTCTCCAATGATTTTATCATCATGTACAATTACAGCACCAACAAGAGGATTGGGAGCGACATTTCCTTCGCCTAAACGGGCCAAATACAGGCATCGTTTCATATATTTCAGGTCATTATCCATCTTCTGCGAATTTATAGTATTTTTTGATATTGAAAAGATATGAGAGCCGGAATAGACCGGAATGAATAAAAATTAGTATTTTCACGGTTTTAATTTTATTGAATATGGCAGTAGAATTGACACAAAACCCGAAAGAAAAAGAACTTTTCGGACATCCGATAGGTTTGTATGTTTTGTTTTTTACAGAAATGTGGGAGCGTTTCTCTTATTATGGAATGCGAGCGATTCTCACCTTGTATCTTGTTGCTGAAACAACGGATAAAAATCCCGGTCTTGGCTGGTCGGATGGAGAGGCTCTTTCTCTTTATGGTTGGTATACAATGATGGTTTATGTGATGTCAATTCCCGGTGGTATTATTGCAGATAAATTTTTAGGACAAAGAAAAGCAGTATTAATTGGAGGTTTAATTTTAATTGTAGGGCATAGTATTTTGGCTGTAGAAGAAATGTGGGCTTTTTACACCGGATTAGTATTAATCGTTACAGGAGTAGGAATGTTAAAGCCTAATATTTCAACAATGGTGGGAGGACTTTATAAACAAGGGGATATAAGGAGAGATAAAGGATTTACGATTTTTTACATAGGAATTAATGTGGGAGCTTTTTTAGCTAGTATCATTGTGGGATATGTAGGAGAAGTACATGGTTGGCATTATGGATTTGGGTTAGCAGGAATAGGTATGGCATTGGGTGTTTTGCAATACGTGTTAGGATTGAAATATTTAGAACATGTTGGAAATTTTTTAGGAAAATCGAAAAATGAAGAGGATATAAAAAAATACAATCAACCATTAACAGACATCGAAAAAGACCGAATTAAAGTATTGTTAATTTCTTTTCTTTTGGTAGTTGTGTTTTGGGGAGCATTTGAACAAGCCGGAGGATTGATGAATATTTTCACGAAGGAAAAAACAGATCGATTTTTATTCGGATGGGAAATTCCGGCAACATGGTTTCAATCTTTAAATGCATTATTTATAATCCTTTTAGGAACAAGAGTAGCAAAATTTTGGGCGGACAGAAAATTAAAAGGAAAAGTTGCGACATCGCTATATAAAATGACCATTGGTTTGATTATTATGGGGGCAGGTTTTTTCTTTATGACTGCAGCAACAATGCAATATGAACAAACAGGAGCTGCTGCAATGATATGGTTAGTTCTTGCTTACTTATTACATACGATAGGAGAGCTTTGTTTGTCTCCCGTAGCACTTTCTTTTATTACAAAATTAGCTCCTGTAAAATATGCGTCAATTATGATGGGAGTTTATTTTGCAGTTACAGGTTTCGGTAGTAAATTAGCGGGGCTTTTAGGAGAATGGTCTGAGAGTCTGGGAGAATTCAAAATCTTTACGGGAATTGCCGTATTCTGTATGATTTTAGGAGTTTTAATTTTAATGATTCGAAAGAAAATAGAAGTATTAACCCATGGAGCAGAAGATGATTTCCCTCAAAAATACGAAGAAGCAGAAGGGTATGAACTTGCAGATAATGATTAAATAATAAACGAAATAAACAAGATAAATATGAGTACAACAAAGCAACCAAATTTCTTTGATTCACAAGTGTTAGGGCATCCGGCAGGATTGTTTGTTTTATTTTTTACGGAAATGTGGGAAAGATTTTCATTCTATGGAATGAGGGTTTTATTGATTAATTTCTTAACAATGGCTGCTATTGGTTACAATCCCGGTTGGGAATGGTCCGCTGAAAATGCAGGGGCATTGTTTGGAACATATGCAGGATTGTTATACTTAACACCAATTGTCGGCGGAATTTTAGCAGATAAAGTACTCGGATACCGATGGGCTGTAGTAATAGGTTCATTGTTAATGACTGCAGGACATGCTTCAATGGCATTTGAAACGGAGTTTTCTCTTTATTTTGGATTGGCACTATTGGTTATAGGTACAGGTTTCTTTAAGCCAACAATGACTTCAATTATTTCAGAAATGTATAAGTCGGTTCCGGAGAAAAAAGATGGGGCATATACCATATTTTATATGGGAGTTAATGCAGGAGCATTCTTTGGAATGATGCTTTGCGGATACTTGGCAGAAAAAATAGGATGGAGTTATGGGTTTGGTTTAGCAGGAGTTTTTATGCTTTTAGGAACACTTCAATTTTGGTTGGCAAAGCCATTGTTCGGAACAATTGGAGATGTTCCGTCTAAAGATGGTAATGACTTAAAAGATGGGGGACCGGTAGTTACAAATAATAATGTTGGTAACTTAGATGAAGCAGAGGAAACAAAAGAATCAGTAGAAACAGACGAGAAACTGAATCCGTTTACAACAATAGATAAAGTATTAATAGCAATAACTTCGGTAATAGGTTTTGCTTATTTATTAAATGATCCTTTAGTGAAAATTGCAGGAGTAAATTTATTCCCATTTGAAATAGGGGGATTAGACGGTAGTTATATAACAATCATTACCGGATTGATATTATTCTTAATTCTTGTAATTTCAAGAATCATGAGATATTCTAAAGTGATTAGAGACCGCATGGTTGCGTTCGTTATTTTTGCATTTTTCACCGTTTTCTTTTGGATGTCTTTTGAACAAGGAGCATCTTCCTTAGTCTTATTTGCGAGAGACTCTGTAGATCGTTCTTTAAGTGGAGATTCAGCTATTATTTTTAATATTATTAATGCTCTTTTAACAATTATACCGTTAGCGATTATTACATGGGTTCTGTTCTTATTGTGGAAAAGAACATTCAAAAAAATTCCCAGCTCTAATATTGTTCTTATCATTTGCTTTACAATTATGTGGGGAATTGCCGGTTGGATGTTAAACAGAGATTTTAACTCAAGAGCGTATGAAGTTGAATATTCAGCTTATAAGATGGCAGACTTAGATGAAAATGGAAAGCAAAAGAAAACGGAGAAAGGAGAATTAATTTACAAATATATACCTGTATCAGAAGGATTAGAAGTTCCGGTAGGTGCGGAATTAGTGACAAAGAAGATAAAAATTGCAGAACCTGTAGATTTAGAAGTAGGACAATCAATTAATATTATTCATAAGGATAATGATAGAACAGAATTCGGTTACTTAACTAAAGAGCGTTTAGAGAAAGCAAAAGAAAACGCTAAGAAGTTAGGTAGAAAAACTGAAATTGTAGAAGCGAAGGTTGTAGAGATTAAAGATAACGAGGTAGAGATTACCGTAAGTTGGTTTAGTATCTTAAACTCATTCTTTATTATAGCATTTGCTTCTTTATTTTCTAAAATATGGGAATCAAAATACAACCCTTCAGCAACAGGAAAATATGCACTTGGTTTGATAATTATGGGATTAGGATTTGGATTATTAGCTTGGGGGTCTCATGGAATTCAAGAAGGAGTTAAAGTAAGTATGGTTTGGCTGATTTTAGCTTATTTATTCCATACTTTAGGAGAGTTATGTTTATCGCCGGTAGGGCTTTCGTATGTAAGTAAGCTTGTACCGGCAAGAATGATAGCTTTCATGTTTGGTATGTGGTACTTAGCTATTGCGATAGGTAATAAATTAGCAGCAGTATTAGGAGGACAGATTGAAAATATCACAAAAGAATATTCTCTTTCTACATTCTTCTTAATCTTTACAATCGTACCGATTATAGCAGGTGTTGTAATTTGGGCACTGACACCAATAATGAAGAATTTAATGCATGGTGTAAAATAAAAAAGATAAAATGATTTAAATCCCGTTCCAAATATTTGAGCGGGATTTTTTAATAAAGGAATAATAGAAATGAGAGTATTTTTAACGTTTTTCTTGATTATGTCAATTTTTGGGCTTTCAGCGCAAAATATTCAATTGTTAGATAGTGTAACATTTAATCAATTAAACTTAGATGATTATGAGTATATTAACGTGAGTGTTAAACAAAAACTTGTCATTGAACAAAAATCGGATATTATTGTAGATTTCAGTTTAATTGATGTTAAGAAGGACATAGATTCCATAATCTTAAAATTTTCGAGAGAAAACAACGAAGTCGTTTTTTGCGTAGATGAAATGAAACCGCTATTGATTCAGAATGTTGATTCTACCGTATTGGTACAATTAAAAGCATATCAAAAAGGGAAACAAGTAACATTTACCGGTAAGCAAAAAGACGAATTAGCATTTAAGATAGAAAGAAGAGAGCGACCTGTTTTTGTTCAAGACACTATTGTTTTTGGCCTTTTAGCTGTTATTTTGGCTTTGATATTTTATACTTCTCAATTAAAATCATGGAAGAAATTTTACACTTTTGTTCCCGCTTTACTTTTGTGCTATATTGTTCCCGCTTTACTAGATTCTATGGGCTTAATCTCTAAGGAATATTCAAGTTTATATACCATGGCGAAAAACTATTTGTTGCCGGGGGCGTTGATTTTAATGACTATTGGAATTGATTTTAGAGCAATAATCAACTTGGGGCCTAAAGCGTTAATTATGTTCTTGACAGCAACGCTGGGGATTATTGTAGGAGGACCAATAGCCGTTTGGGTATATTCTTTTATTGATCCGGAAGTGGTTGGGGGAATAGGAGATCAAGCAGCTTGGAGAGGTTTGGCAACGCTGGCAGGAAGCTGGATTGGAGGAGGAGCTAATCAAGCGGCGATGTTGGAAACATATGGTTATAATCAAGAATTTTACGGAAAAATGGTTACCGTAGATATTGTAGTAGCTAATTTATGGATGGCATTTTTACTTTGGGGTGCTGCTAGAGCAGAAAAATTTGATAAATGGTTAAAGGCAGACACTTCTTCTATTGAGGAATTAAAGAAAAAAACAGCATTATTTCAAAAAGAAACAGCTAAAATCCCAACTTTAGTCGATTATATGGTCATATTGGGAATAACTTTTGGTATCGTTGGTTTTTCCCATTTTGCAGGAAAATGGTTAGCAACAATATTAGGGGGCTCATTAGGTCAGGAATCACCGTTTAGTAGTTCTTTCTTTTGGTTGGTTGTGTTGGCAACAACCGGCGGACTGATTGTTTCAGCAACGAAATTAAGAAAATATGAAGGAGTTGGAGCATCAAAAATAGGAAGTATCTTTATTTATATTTTAGTAGCAACAATTGGAATGAAAATGGAATTGGAGAAAGCAATTGAAGAACCGCAATTAATTTTAGTAGGAATTATTTGGATGTTAGTACATGTCTTAATTCTCTTTATAGTTGCAAAACTAATTAAAGCTCCATTTTTCTTTGTGGCAGTTGGATCAAAAGCTAATATAGGAGGGGCTGCTTCTGCACCTATTGTTGCTGCGGCATTTCACCCTTCTTTAGCAAGTGTAGGAGCTATTTTAGCAGTATTGGGGTATGCATTAGGAACATACGGAGCGATTCTTTGTGCAGAAATGATGCGTATGGTGGCACCAATGTAAAATATAAAATATTAAACAATGAGAAATCGAATGAAAATAATCATTAACACTTCGGAAATTGTAGCAGGAACAAGAGGTGCGTCATTAGGCCCGGGAGCAATAATGACAGCAGCAAGAAAAGAAAATAATTATTTATTTGGAAAGTATCTTTTAACTTCAATTCCTAATAGAAATGAATTATTGGATAGACCGAGTCAATTTTTATACGCAAAAAGAGGAGATGGATTATTAGATATTTTTGACTCAATTGCGTCTGAGGTAAGAAAAACATTAGAAGAAGATGCTTTTCCTTTTGTGATAGCAGGAGATCATGGGTCTGCCGGAGGAACGATTGCAGGAATAAAAACCGCTTTTCCCGATAAACGTTTAGGTGTTGTTTGGATAGATGCTCATGCAGATTTGCACACACCTTATACGACACCTTCAGGGAATATGCATGGAATGCCTTTAGCAACAGCTTTGGGGGAAGATAATTTGGAAGAACAGAGAAATGAAATTACAAAAGAAGAAGCGGATATTTGGAAAAAACTAAAAGAACAAGGAGGGATCATACCGAAATTAAAACCGGAAGATTTGATTTTTATAGCTGTAAGAGATACTGAAAAAGAAGAAGATGCTTTGATGCAACGATTAAACATTAAAAATCATACGGTAGAAGATGTTCGGAAAAAAGGAAAGGAAAATATTATTAAAGAAATACAAAATCAACTGAAAGATTGTCATATAATCTACGTTTCTTTTGATGTTGATTCAATGGACCCGAAATATACGTCTTATGGAACAGGTACCCCTGTAGAAAATGGCTTAATGCCGGAAGAAACAATGTTCTTCATGAAAGAGTTAGCAAAGTGGAATAAAACGGTTTGTATGGAAGTTGTAGAGGTCAATCCTTGTTTAGACGAGAAAAAAAATAAAATGGCAGAAGTAGCTTTTGAAATTATAGATAAAACAATTCAACAATTGAATAATGGAAAATAAAATAAAAGAATTACTAAAAAATAATGCAGTATCATTATTTGGTAAAGAGATAGATGATAAACTTATTCAATTTCAAAAAACAAGAAAAGATGTAGAAGGTGATTTGACATTGGTGGTTTTCCCTTTTGTGAAAATACTGGGAATGTCACCTGAACAAGCAGGAGAAAAAATCGGAGAATTTATAGTAAATGAAGTCGATGAACTTGAAAAATTTAACGTTGTTAAAGGATTTTTAAATTTTGTTATCTCAGATAAGCATTGGGTTGATTATTTAATCAAAATAGATAAAGATGATACTTTTGGCTATGCAGAAGAAAATTCAAAGCCGCTTTTAATGGTAGAATACTCTTCTCCTAATACAAATAAACCTCTGCATCTCGGACATTTAAGAAATAACTTTTTAGGATATTCTGTTTCTGAAATTTTAAAAGCAAACGGGCACCATGTTATTAAAACACAAATCATTAATGATCGAGGTATTCATATTTGTAAAAGTATGCTGGCTTGGGAGAGATTTTCACCAATTAATGAAAAAGGAGAAAGAGAGACGCCTGAAAATACCGGAATGAAAGGAGATAAGTTGGTAGGAAAGTATTATGTGGAGTTTGATAAACAACTCAATAAAGAAGCAGAAGAGGTCATTGCACAATGGAAAAAAGGAAAATTTGATGGTTTTTCTGAGGAAATTAAAGAAGAATATTTAAAGTTACAACAATCAAAAGAAGGGAAGGATGATAAAGCAATAAAAGCAATTCAATCGAAGATAAAAGAGCTGGCAAAGAACAATACTTCATTGTTGAGAGATGCCAAAGAAATGCTTGTGAAATGGGAAGCAAGGGATCCCGAAGTTTATTTGTTATGGCAAACAATGAATGGATGGGTCTATGACGGATTTGAGGTGACCTATAAAGAAATGGGTGTTGATTTTGATAAGTTATATTATGAGTCGGATACTTTTATTTTAGGTAAAGAGCTCGTGCAAGAAGGATTACAAAAAGGTCTTTTCTTCCAAAAAGAAGATGGCTCTGTATGGGTTGATTTAACAGATGAAGGATTGGATGAAAAATTATTGTTGCGATCAGATGGGACAGCTGTTTATATGACACAAGATTTAGGTACGGCCGTATCAAGATATAGAGATTATCCTGAATTGAACGGAATCATTTATACCGTAGGAAATGAACAAGATTATCATTTTAAAGTTTTGTTCTTAATTCTGAAGAAATTAGGATTTGATTGGGCGGATAACTGTTATCATCTTTCTTATGGGATGGTTGATTTACCAACAGGTAAGATGAAATCAAGAGAAGGAACAGTAGTTGATGCAGACGATCTTATTGCCGAAATTGTTTCTAAAGCTAAAGAAATGACACAGGAGAGAGGACATATCGAAGATATGTCGGACGAACAGAAACTAAAATTATATAAGATGATTGGTCTAGGAGGATTGAAGTATTTTCTGTTAAAAGTAGACCCGAAAAAACGTATGATGTTTAACCCTGAAGAATCTATTGAGTTAAATGGAAATACGGGACCTTTTATTCAATATGCACATGCTAGAATCCAATCATTGTTAGAAAAAGCAGAGGATTTTGATAAAACAAAACAGTCTGAAAAATTGTTGCCGGAAGAAAAGGAAATCGTAAAACAATTAGCTGAATTTCCGGAAGTGCTTCGGGAAGCAGCTCAAAATTATTCCCCCGCTTTGATTGCCAATTACTTATACGAATTAGTAAAGATGTATAATCATTTTTATCAATCTGTAAGTATTCTCAAAGAAGAAGATATTGAAAAGAAAAATTTGAGATTAACATTAAGTGAAAATGTAGGAAAAGTAATTCGTTTAGGTATGCGATTGTTAGGTATTGACGTTCCTCAAAAGATGTAATATTTATATTAAGTGAGGCCTTTTAATTCGAATAAATAAAAGAAAACGCTACCTTTCCAATAAAATAATTGTAAAATTATTTTTTTCTAAAGAATACTTTTATCGGAACACCTTTGAAATCAAAATGTGCCCTCAATTGATTTTCTAAAAATCTTCGGTAACTATCCGGAATATATTGGGGTAAATTACAGAAAAAAGCAAACGCCGGAGCATGAGAGGGTAGCTGTTGCACATACTTAATGCGAATGTATTTCCCTTTTAGAGAAGGAGGAGGCGTTTCTTCAATAATCTCCAACATAATTTCATTGAGCTTGGAAGTCGGGATTTTTTTTGTTCTGTTTTCATAGACTTGCATTGCGGTTTCCAGTGCTTTATGAATACGTTGTTTGGTTACGGTAGAGGTGAAAATGATAGGAACATCATTAAATGGAGCCAGTTGCTCTCGAATTTTTTCTTCGTATTCCTTCATTGTAGTATGATCTTTTTCAATCAAGTCCCATTTATTGACAAGAACAACAACTCCTTTGGAGTTTTTTTCAATAATATAAAAAATGTTCAGATCTTGTTTTTGGAGACCTTCTTTTGCGTCAATCATAAAAATACAAACATCAGAATTTTCAATAGCTCTTACAGAACGAAGGACGGAGTAATATTCGATGTCTTCATGTACTTTTGATTTTTTTCGGATACCCGCAGTGTCAATAAGAATGAAATCAAAACCAAAAGCTTTGTAGCGGGTATCGATTGCATCTCGGGTTGTTCCTGAAATGTCGGTAACAATATTTCGTTCTTCTCCTGTTAAAGCATTAATCAAAGAAGATTTTCCTACATTAGGTTTTCCTACAACAGCTATTCGAGGCAGTTCTTCTTTTTCTTTTTCTTCATCGGCGACATTAAATTCTTTGACAACTTCATCAAGTAAATCTCCTGTGCCGGACCCATTAGTGGCTGAAACATCAAAGACTTCACCTAATCCTAAACTCCAAAACTCTGCAGATAAACCAATTCTTTGTGTATTATCTACCTTATTGGCAACAATAAAAACTTTTTTACCGGAACGACGGAGTAAATCGGCGACCATCCCATCTAAGTCAACAATACCTGTGGTGACATCCACAACAAATAAAATGACATCTGCTTCTTCGATGGCAATTTCAACTTGCTTTCTAATTTCAGCTTCAAAAATATCATCAGATCCTTTTACATAACCTCCCGTATCAATCACAGAAAACTCCTTACCGGACCATTCTGCTTTACCATAAATTCGGTCACGTGTAACACCACTTACTTCTTTGACAATAGCACGTCTTGATTCTGTTAATCGGTTAAATAATGTTGATTTCCCTACATTAGGACGACCAACAATTGCAACGATGTTTCCCATCTTATAATTTATTTAATATCCGTATTTTTTTAATTTCCTTTCAGAGGAACGCCAGTCTTTATCTACCTTAACAAAAGTTTCTAAAAAAACTTTTTTACCTACAAATTGTTCAATCTCTTTTCTTGCCTCGTATCCTATTCTTTTCAGCATACTACCTCCTTTGCCGATAATAATTCCTTTTTGAGAATTTCTCTCGACAATAATTAAAGCTCGAATATGAATGATGTCAGGAAGTTCTTTGTATTCTTCAATTTCAACTTGTGTTGCGTACGGAATTTCTTTTTTTAGATGAATGAAAATTTTTTCCCTGATAATTTCAGCAATAAAAAAGCGCATTGGTCTGTCTGTAATTGCATCTTTTTCATAATAAGGAGGACTTTCAGGGAGATGCTCAATAATTTCATTCCAAACTTGATCTATTCCAAAGCCATGTAGTGCAGATATAGGTAAGACTTTTGCATTGGGTAAAACATTTTTCCAATGGTTAACTAATTCTTCTAATTTTTCCTGGTCGGTTAAATCCACTTTATTGATAAGACATAACACGGGGATTTTTAATTTCTTAATTTTCTCCAGTGTTTCCTTATGATTGGTTTCTTTTTCAAAAGGGTGTGTAACAAAAAGGAGAATATCAGCATCATTTAAAGATGTGTTGACATAATCCATCATGTTTTCGTGTAATTTGTAAGCGGAATTTACGACTCCCGGAGTGTCAGAAAAAACAATTTGATAGTTTTCGTCATTGACAATGCCTAAAATACGATGACGAGTTGTCTGTGCTTTTGATGTAACGATGGAGAGTTTTTCCCCGATGAGTTGATTCATCAAAGTCGATTTTCCAACATTTGGACTCCCTACAATATTGACAAATCCAGCCTTATGTTTTTGTTTCTCCTTCATATAAGTGCAAAGAAAAGGAATTTTAAGGGATAAATTTCATTTTGGCATTGAATTTGAATTTAAAATGATCAAAACCATTAAATAAAACATCATGAAAGCATTATTTTCCACTTTATTTTTCATCGGAATAACGGTAAATGTTACGGCGCAAGTTAAAACAACGAAAGTTAGAGTTAAAGATATTCCACCCATCAAGGTCGAAAAGCGAGCAATTGCAAATTTCAATAGGGAAACATCTCCAAGGAAGGATACTCGAAACTATGTGATTGTTTGTGATAAAAAAACACGAAAAGAATATAAAATACCTGTAACAAGGTAGTATTAACTACTACTGTTTACTTTATGAGAACGGCAATTTTAAATTGTCGTTTTTTTATGTTGTATTTTAAAAAAGCAATGATAAATCTTTGTAGTTTTGAACTTCATATTTAAAGTTAATGTCAAATACCGTTCAATTTCAAGTTAGTCCGGAAGAAGCAAAAGACGAGTTGTTTCTTCGAAAAAAAATTAGAAAGAATTTGAAATTAAGGGATGATGATTTTATTTTTCGTTGGAAAAAACGTTCAATTGACGCTAGAAGAAAGCAAATTAAAATCAACTGTGTTTTTGATGTTTTTTTAGAAGGAGAAGAAGTACCTCCGGTGATAATAAACCCTTTTTTACCAGGCAAATTAACAGGTAAAAAAATAGGAATTATAGGTTTTGGTCCGGCAGGAATATTTGCAGCTTTACAGGCTTTAAAAAAAGGGATTAAACCGGTTATTTTTGAGAGAGGAAAAGAGGTGAGAGCAAGAAGGAGAGATTTAGCCAACATTACAAAAAACGGAATCATTAATCCCGAATCTAATTATTGCTTTGGAGAGGGAGGGGCGGGGACTTATTCTGATGGAAAATTATATACTCGCTCAAAGAAGAAAGGGGATGTAAGAAAAGTATTGGAATGGTTTGTTCAATTTGGAGCATCTGAAGATATTTTGATAGACGCACACCCACATATCGGTACAAATAAATTGCCGAAAATCATTCAATCCATGCGAGAAGAAATTATTCATAATGGGGGAGAAGTACATTTTGAAAGTAAAGTGACGGATATCCTTGTTTCTGAAGGGAAAGTAAAAGGATTAGAAGTTAATCATCAATATCTTTTCGAATTTGATAAAATTTTATTGGCTACGGGGCATTCGGCAAGAGATATTTACGAACTTTTTACTCGTAATGGATGGCAATTAGAGTCAAAACCTTTTGCAATGGGAGTAAGAATAGAACACCCTCAAGATCTAATTGATAAGATACAATATCATGGGAGATTAAATGATGATTTTCTTCCTCCTGCCTCTTATCGACTGGTCACACAAGTAAACGGGAGAGGGGTTTATTCATTTTGTATGTGTCCCGGAGGAATTGTAGCTCCTTGCGCTACCGGAAAAGAAGAAGTTGTTACAAACGGATGGTCTCCTTCTAAAAGAAATAATCCGTTTGCCAACTCAGGTATTGTGGTGAGTATATCTCCTGATGATTTTGAAGATAAAGATGCACTGGCAGGATTAAGGTATCAAAAAGAATTAGAGAAAAAATGTTGGGAGGCAGCAGGAAGAAATCAAAAAGTGCCGGCTCAAAGATTACTTGACTTTATAGAAAACAAAAAATCGGAAAATCTTCCGGTAAGTTCATATCATATAGGACTTACTTCCGTAAATCTAAATGAATTACTACCACCTGTGTTAGCCGATAGTTTACGCAAAGCATTTTTAGACTTTAATAAAAAAATGAAAGGGTTTTTAACCAATGAAGCTGTATTGCATGCTCCCGAATCCAGAACTTCTTCCCCTGTCAAAATTCCTCGAAATAAAGATTTTCAACACCCTCAAATAAAAGGGCTTTATCCATGTGCAGAGGGAAGTGGATATGCCGGAGGAATTGTCTCTGCGGCGATAGATGGAATTAATTGTGTGGAGAAAATGATGATGTCGCTATAAAATTAGGATTCCAATATTATAGACTTACTTGTTATTCATAATTATAGATTGTTTGTATATTTGAAGGTGTTAACATTAAAAAAAAGAAAAATGAAAAAATTATTACGTTCAGTAGCAGTGGTTGTAGCATTATCAAGTATTAGTACTGCATCTGCACAATTACCACCAAATGGAATTTATCCGGGAGGATTAGAGTTTGATTCTTATGTGCCGTCACCAAATTATACTGGGAATCACATCTATGCTTTAGGACACTGGAGAATTGACTCTATTTTAGATGCAAACAGTTCCGTTGTTTTAGACATGTTTGCTACATGGTGTGGTCCATGTTGGAATTATCATCAAGCAGGAATATTGGAAAATTTATATGATACAAGAGGTTGGGGAGCACCAAATCCAAAAACAGCTATTTTTGCGGTTGAATCAGACAATAGTACTCCAGGAACACAATTAGAGTCTAGTACTTTAGGAGATTGGATTAACAATACAAAATATCCAATGGCAAATGATGGGGCAGCAGCAAGTATGTTTAACTTATCTTACTATCCTACTTTGGTCATTGTTTGTCCGGATAGACAAGTTACAGAAGTGGGGCAACAACAATTAGCAGGATGGGAAGCAGCTGTAGATGGTTGTTCGCCTGCAGCACAATTTGCAAATGATGTGAGAATTGTTGCGGATAATACACCGGATGATGTTCCTGTATGTGGTGCTACAACTGCAAGTGTAGATATCGAAGTCGTTGTTCAAAATTATAGTACGGCAGCAATTAACGGAAATTATGATATCGTTGTTAAAGATGCAAGTGGAACTGTTATTGCAGGACCTACAACTGCAGCATTAAACTTAGCAGCCTATGCAACACAAACGGTTGTTGTAGGAACAGTAACTGCAAATACCGGAGCAAATGCTTTTACAGTTGAAATAACAACATCTGATGATGATGTGTCGAATAACACATATACAGTAAATGTAAATGTAAGTGCTGCTCAAACATTAGATGTTTGGCCAAATAAAGAAGTAACAATTGACATGAATATTGATAATTATGCTTCAGAAGTAGGTTTTGCACTTAGAGAAGGAGTTCCGGCAACAGCAGATCCGGCAGCTTTATTTTCTACTTCCAATGCAGGGAATAGTGATGCTTACATGGCTACTGGGACATTGACAGATGGTACTAATACTTTTAACCAAACATATACAGTAGCGAATCATGGTTGTCACTATTTTGTAGTAGTAGATACTTACGGAGACGGAATTACTTATCAAAATCCAAATGGAAAAATTGATCTTATCAGTTCTTCTACAGTGACAATCCCGGGAGATTATGGTTCAGGAACAGTTGTTGCTTTAGATTTTGTAGAAGTAGCGAGCATAGATGAAAATGAAAATACCATTTCTTTATCTGTTTATCCAAATCCTGCTAAAGATATTGCTAACATTTCTTTCGATTTGACAGATAATGCAAATGTAAATATTGAAATGGTAAATGCTTTAGGTCAAAAAGTATATACTGAAGCTTTAACCAATGTGACAGGTCAACAAACTGTTGCAATCAATACATCAGATATCAAAGAAGGTGTTTACTTTGTAAATATCACTGTTAACGGTTCGCTTATTTCTACAAAGAAAGTGACTGTTATCAAATAATTTAAGATTTTAAACGAATCAAAAAAGGGCTCCGAAAGGTGCCCTTTTTTATTTGTAATAATTCTTTTTTTATTACTCAACTAAACTTTACCACCTGATTTAACGATTATGTACATGAGTAGTGGCGACTAAACACACACACATTCCATTCATTTTAGTACAAGTATAGAAAAATTATAAACTTCGATTTTTGCAAATACTCGCTATTATTTATACACATCTTTTACAAAATAATATATTTACAATTTAAATTCATTATTCATTCAGAAAGAACAAAAGAGAGGATTAAGATTACAATGCACTAAGAGGAATATACCTCGTAAATATAGATAATCCCCTATGTTAGGCACAGGGCTTGGTATTCTCATTTTAATAATTCAACTGCCAAACTAAACCAAAGTATAATGTTCTAAATTGATAATAATCAAAATGTTTTACTGAATAATCAGCATTATATTGCACTTGTTCTTGATTTTTAAAATCAAAGATGTTATTTATTGATAAGAAAGTAATTAAAGCATTATTTTTTACCTTGATATATTTACTAAAACTGATGTCAAATCTATTGTAATTTTTATACTGTTCAGTGTATAATTTTTCTGAAAAAACAGGTTCATAAAATCCGGTTTGATTGTCAAACATAGCACTTGTTATGTCATTGTAAAATGTTCCCGGGCGACTTGCGTAGGTTAATGAAATGGAAAATAGTTTCGGATTGTTGTATGCAATGGTTGTTTTTAGCAAATAATTAAAATCTTTAAATCCGTGATAATCTTTTTTGTCCATAGTCATTTTTTGGTCGATAAAAGAATTTGCCAATGTTAATTTGAAATATTTATAAAAATTATGCTCAACAAAAAATTCCAAACCAAATGTGTTTACTTTGTCGGTAATGAAAAAAGCATTGACAGATTGCTCCCCTGTTTCATTTTTAAAGTAGGTTCCCGCTTTTATCAAAGTGTTTTTTAATTCATACGAATAATCCAAAGCCACTTGATAACTTTTCAATAAATTGTATTTCTTTGAATAATAATTTGGGATTGAATAGTTATGATATTTACCACCGCTTAACAAAAAGGATTGTTGATTATTTATACGATATTTTAAACCCAATTGTGAACTAAAATAATATTGCTGATTTTCAACCGGAATATTACTTCTCATACCCGACGAAAAAGTGATTTTTTGGTTTATATCCCAATTTGTGTATAAAAACAATTCTAATATATGATTATGTATGGATTTGCTTGTAAAATAGTTTGGTGAATTAGGCGATAAAGCATAGTAATAGGTAGGAATACTATCGTTAAATTTGTTTTTATGAAAATCGTGTGATACGCCGAATTGTAAATTGGTATTCTCCAACAAATGCCATTTATAATCTATTGACGTGTATATTTGTTTGGTTGTTTGTTCTGAATACATATTACCAAAGCTAAAATGTTGCTTTGAATTATTAGTTCCGCTATTGATACTTAATACGCCTTTTTGTGAATAACATTTTAGATTGTTTACCGTAAATATTCGTCTCTTATCAGTTAATACGTTTCCTTTATATGTAAACTGCTCATTTATACCGTTAAAATTCTCATCAATAAAATAGTTATATGAATTAAATTCGGATTTTTTTCCTATTTTTCTGTGAAAATTTATACCTGCATCCCACGTATTAAATTTTTTGATATTGGGTAATTTTTCTTTTTGAATGCCTACGAAAGCATCCGAAAATTGATAATTACCATAAACTTGAATAAACGAAATGTCTTTTTTAATTTTTTGAGAAAGCAATAAACCAACACTCGCCAAACTTGTCGCAAGTTGCAACTGATTATTTTCTAAATTATTAACGGTTTGAATTTCCACCAAACCCGCACTTGTATTGCCGTAAGTTAACGGCGGGTTACTCGCATACACATATTGTTTGTTGATTATTTCCGGATTGAATAAACTGAAAAAACCTTGATTATTCAACTGGCTTGCTCTAACAGGTTTGTAAATCGGAACACTGTTTAAAACAACTCTTGTTCTGTCTGCCGAACTACCCCTTAACGATGGATTAGCTGTTTCATTTGTCGTAGTAGATGCCGGTAAAACCGTAATGGCTTTCAAAGGGTCGCCTTGTGAAACGGGATTTAAATAAACGTCCTTTATCATCGTCATTTTCACCACAGAAAACTGTTCGGATATCGGGTCTTTTGCGGTTATCAATACTTCTTCAAGTGTTTGCGCATCATCTTCCAAAACAATAAGTATCCGGTTGTTTAAATCT
>JALWLM010000200.1 GCA_027084145.1 Crocinitomicaceae bacterium
CCAAGCTTTATTTAAATTTTGATAAAATTATAACAAATAAGACAAGGTAATGAGTGATAGTTTTATGATAAGTGAAAAGTTTAATCTATTTTTAAACAAATAGTAACATTTTATAGTTTGTTGGTGTTGCGTTTGAGAGTTGATTTGTGTAAAATGCTTGAATAAAGAATTATCCGCAAAAAGGACAAAATGAATTTCTCTGTAATTATAGCTACTTCACAAAAAAGAACAGATTGGCTGATTAATCGAAGTTTGTTTTCTGTTTACAATCAAGATGGAATTAACAAATCAGAGTGTAGTGTAATAGTAGTTGATGATAATAAAGATAAATCTGAGTTTGTTAAAATCCAAAAACAAGTTGACTTTCTAAGAAACAAATTAAATCTTAATCCTACTGATTTTCCAACAACTGTAATAAAGAACAGGCGAACTCAATTTATGTCTGGAACTGGTGCATGGAATACGGGCATTTTTGAAGCAAACAATATCTCTCCTAATGGTTTTGTAAGTATTTTGGATGATGATGACGAGTACTTATCTAGTCATTTATCAGATTGTATTTCAGCAATAAAACCCAACACTGTTGCAGTGTTTCAGCGATTGATTTGGTACAATAATGAAAAATCAACTATGAATGTAGATTTAACAAAAGAATCTTTGACTGCTGAAGATTTTTTTATCGGAAACCCAGGTGTTCAGGGAAGTAATATGTTTTTTAAATCACAAAATTTTGTTGATATTGGTGGCTTTGATGAGAGATTACCAAATACAACTGATAGAGATTTAATGATTCGCTTCCTTTGGAAGAATGAATTGAGTAAAATTGAAGTTATCGAAAAAATTGGAGTAATTCACTATAATCACAAAAGACAAAAAGTGAACAATGACATCCAAAGAAAACAACAAGGCTTGGATTTATTCTATAAAAAATATAAACAAGATTTTTCAGAAGAAGCCTATATAAAATCATTATGGAGAGCAAAGAGATGTTTCAATTACATTCCACAGAAAAGATAGTAATTTGTATGCCAGTAAAAAATTCAGAAAAGACTGTGAAAAAAGCGGTTACTTCTGTGTTAAAACAAACTAATACAAAACGTGAAATTATTTTATTAATAGGAAACGATAACTCAACTGACAATTCAGAAACGATACTAAAAAAAATTACTTCTCAAAATCCTAATATTGTTTTACTTAATGTGAATTTTGGCAAAACATATTTAGTCAGAAATTATTTGAACAAATATGCCCAAATAAATTATCCTAATTGCATACTAATTGGCAGACTTGATGCTGATGATATGATTTACAATGATAAAACAATTTGTCAGATTGAAAGATTGTATGATGAAACAAATTTTGATGTTTTAATATGCGGTAATAAGCAGGTTAAAAATGGAATTGTTTTAGAATGGGAGAATAAACCATCTAAAAAACTCTTACAAAAGGAATACCTTTTACAACAACTATTAGAAATGACAGAAGAAAATCCCAAAGCAGAACTTCCTTCCTGTAATACTTTCATAAAACCATTCATAAAGACAAAATATCCAGAAAAATTAAGTGCAGAAGACCATTGGTTTACAGTATTACTTCTTCTTCAACAAGAAAATCTAAATATTCAAATTGAGCAAAATTTGATTTATTCTATTTATTCATTGAATGGACATGCTACTACCAATAATAAAAAAACAAATCTCTTTAAAGAAAGCAGAAAAGAACTTTATGAATTTTTCATGTATCATAATAGAATAAAAAAAGCAAAAGAAATCCTCTTAAACCAAGGTATTAAATCTCTTGAATATCTGGGAGTCGGGCATGAAGGAGTAGTTTTTACTGACACAAAAAGTGTATATAAAGTTCTTCTGCCAATAAACAACAATACATTTGATTTTGAAATAGCTTACAGAAGAAAATCCTTTTTTGTAAACCTACCTAAGGATTTAAAACATTTATACCGCATTGAACTAATAAAAACAAAAGAAACCAATATTGTAAAATATCCTTTTGAACAAGGAGAAAAATGTAATTCTTATACGGAAAATGAAGCTATTAGCATGCTAACTGAGCTTTGGCAACAAAAAATCGTCATTCTAGACTGTAAACCGGAGAACTGCATCCGAGTTGGAAGAGTTGTAAAAATAATTGATTTAGATGGTAAAGAGTATAACGATAATTTGTTTTTAAATATGTGTGCAAGAATGTATTTGTATGCCAATTATTACGGTAAATATACATACGAAGAGTTCCAAAAAGTAAAACGAAGTTCTATCAATAATTTTGAACTACCAGAGCTAAAAGGACTGCGTATTTTTGTAAATCGAGTTTTTTCTAACATCATTTTTGAAGAATCAAAGCATTTTAAACATTTTGAAAATCTAGGAGAAAATAAAACTCATGAAAAAATCAGCATCAATGACAATTTGGAGAGTATATTTTTCTTTAAAATAAAAGAACATAAATATTTAACAGGAATCTATTTTGATGAATATAAATTGAATAGTGATAATTATTTTGAGCCTATAAATTTACGAGTAGGCTATAAAGAAATTAGATCTATTGATAAAAAAGTAACATTGCTTATAAAAACCTGTCCTCAAGATACTGCAACTATCGAAGAAAATATAAAACATATAGTAAAGCAATTATCCTCTCCAAATTCATTTTATGAAGTAGTGGTTTCCGTTGATACAAAAGAAGAGAATTATCTTCGAGAATTTAATAGTAAAGGAACACTGAAAGAGCTACTCAATAAAGTTGAGAAACTCAAAGATAACAATGTTATTGACCGATATATCATTTTTGACAAATCCAAAACGAAAGAATTAAATAAACGATGGTTTGACATAGATACAGCAGAATCTCATACAATTAGTAATGCCCCTTTAGCTCCTCAGCTATACGCTTTTGAACAATGTAAAGGAGATTATATTCTGCAAATGGATTCTGATGTGTTGATTGGTCGAAAAGACTATAATCATTCATTCCTCACTGAGATGTTGTCAGAATTTGATAAAAATGAAAATGTGATTTCGGTAGGTTTTAATATTCCACATAAAGAAACTAACGACTATTTTGGATTTTCAAATGGAGGATTTGTTCCAGAAGTTCGGATGGGATTATTGCATAAAGAAAGAATTTATAATTTGCTTCCCTTGCCAAATTCAGTTGGGGAAGATGGAAAACTCGAATTAACGTGGCAACGATCATTATTGGGAAAACAAAAAGAAAGTGAAAAAGTTTCCATTCGAGGTGGAGACCATCGAAGTTTTTATATTCATCCGCAAAATTATAGAAAAAAAGAACCATATGCATGGTTAACTATTTTAGATGCAGTAGAACAAAATATTTTACCCAATTCTCAATATGGGAAGTTTGATGTGGAAGGTTCGTTGTATGATTGGTCAATTCCCAAAAGGAGTGAAAAAATTGTAGTGGTTTCATGCTTTAGAAATGTTAGTATTGACCGATTCTTAAGAATGTGGTGTTCCTTAATGGCTCAAAATACAAGTGATTTTGGAATTATTCTTTTAGATGATAATTCTGATAACGGACTCCCGTATTTTATTGATAGTTTAATCAAACCTTATTTACATAAGGTTACTTTCATAAAAAGAAGAAACCGCTCTACACGCATGGAAAATGTGTACACTGCGATTCATTATTATGTGTCGAATCCTAACTCAATAATTGTAATGCTAGATGGTGATGACGCTTTAATAGGAAATAATGTGTTGACTACAATTGCTGAAAAATATGATGCCTACAATGCAGATGTTTTAGTAGGTCGCTTTCATCAAACTTACAGGATACAGCCACATTATCGTTATCCTGTGGACTTTGCAAACCCAAGAAAAGCAGGAGGTAATGTTTGGCAACATTTGAAAACATTCAAGAAATATCTTTTTGATTCAATACCTCTTCCTCATTTCAAACATAAAGGCGAATCAGTAAAACTTTCTAAAAACAAATGGCTACAAACTTGTGATGATTTTGCTTTTATGGTTCCAATTGTAGAAATGGCTCAACAACCAATTCAATTAGATAATATTAATTATTATTACGAAAGGGATTATGAAAAAAGAAATAATGATAGAGACATAAAAGAACAATGTATTGCGGAAATATTAACTAACCCGTCTTTATCTAAAAAGGATGTATTCAAAGAAAGGAAAACTTTTCTTCCCAATATAAATAAAGTTGAAATAGACATTACATATGAGTGTAATCTTAAGTGTCTAGGATGCAACCGTTCATGCACGCAAGCACCTACAACTGAATCTCTTGAATTTTCAGATATTAAGCAATTTGTAAAAGAGTCTGTAATTACCAATAAAAAATGGGAGCTAATAAATGTGCTAGGTGGTGAACCAACTTTACATCCAGAATTCAAAAAAATTATAGAATATATTCATGACGAATATATCATAAAGCAATCTCCTAAAACAATATTACAAGTTGTCTCTAACGGATATGATGAAAAATCACGAAATCTATGTGATGATATTAGAGCAAAATATAAAAATATTCGCATTGATTATGGCTCTTACAAAACAGATAGAGTTGTGGAATATTTTTCACCATTTAATGATGCACCGATTGATGATGATAAATTCAAGGAGGCAGACTTTAAAAAAGCTTGTTGGGTTACTAGTTATTGTGGTATTGGCTTAAATAAGAATGGGTATTACACCTGTGCAGTTGCAGGTGGAATTGATAGAATTTTCAATAAAAATATAGCTATCCCAAAATTGACTGAAATAACTAATGATAGATTAGAAAAACAATTAGAGGAATTTTGCAGATACTGTGGTAACTTTAAAGCATACGAAGATAATTTTGGTGATTTTATTCCAAGAGTAGAAAAAGAACCTTTTAGAAATAAGATTTCAGAATCATGGAAAAGATTATATGATGAATACAAAATACAATAAGACAACAATTATACTCTTGGGTGAAGGTAATCCTCCCAAAAAACCAATCTACATAAGTTCAAAAACATATGGCACTCCAATAAGGAGTGAATATGCAGACAGATTACCTGTTCCATGGACTAAAAGGTTTTAAAAATTTCCAAAGAGTATGCTATCTTTGGAGTATGGAAACAGATACCGCACAAAAAAGATTAAAGATTTTAAAGTTTTTTGAGAAGTATGGTTTG
>JALWLM010000201.1 GCA_027084145.1 Crocinitomicaceae bacterium
AACATAGATGAATTAAAAAATAAATATTTTATATTTGCACTCGCTTATTGAGAGTTAATTCCTCCTTAGCTCAGTTGGTTAGAGCATCTGACTGTTAATCAGAGGGTCGCTGGTTCGAGCCCAGCAGGAGGAGCAAAAAAGGACATACGAAAGTATGTCCTTTTTATTTATTTTACTTTACTGGATAGAGGGTTTTTTAAACCATTCCATTCAACAAGATGCAGTTTAACGATACCGACAGGAATTTTTGCTTTTACTAACAATGGTATTTTATTTTTATCTGCGGTCACCCAAAATTGAACATCATCTTCGCTTTTAAAGTACCGTCCGGTTTGAACTACAGGAACAAATTTGTGAGTTTTAAATTTCCCTTTTCGTATTTTGATTGTTTCATCTCCCGCATATTTAATTTTTAGTGTATAGATTTCTTCATCCATGAAGCATTTAAAAGAAAAAACTTGTCCTTTTTTTAGATTGTTAAAATTTAAAGTTCTCGCTTTATAGAAAGAAGAAATCATATCTTGAACACCCATCGGAACTTTAAAAGTTTTTTTGTCTGTATAAACTTTTCTTAAATGTTGTTTGAAGCGATATTTTTGATTGATTTTATATCCTCCTTCATTGACATCTCTTAAGAATAGCCAAGGCATAATCGATTGTTTATCTATATAGCTTTCATAAACATCTCTAACCTTGTAAAAAGCATTAAACCCCCCAAGTGTCCTTCCTGTTGCAACAACATGGACTAAAGATCTACCGTTTTCTCTTTTAGAGGTTGGTTTGACTTCTAAAATTGCTTCTCCCGCATCCACAAATCCATAGGTCACCCTGTAACGAAGTTTTTCTCCTACATTAAAAGATGTATTTTTTATTACGGGATATTTTACCAATTCTGTTGATGTCATTCCTAGTAATAATCCGATAAACGTTAGTGATAAAACAATCTTTTTCATATTTCTTAATTTTAATTAGGCAAGAGCCTGTTTTCAAGTGATTAAAAGCAAACGATATGCCAAACAAATATAAAGAGAGTCGTTTTTAATGTGTTTCCCGTAAGATTGGAATACATTTTTGCACGAAATGGCTTCCGTGCGGTTTTCCTTTTTTAATTCGTTCTAGTAGTCGAAAAACAGATTGTTTAGCTAATAATTTAACAGGGCGTTTTAAACAAGATATTTTTGGATTCATATATGAAAAAGCAACATGTTCTCCAAAACAAATAAGCTGATGCTGTTTAAATAGATTTGTTTTATTGTTTTCTGATATGTCTAATAATTTAAACAGGGTTTTAGGGAAAACCGTAATAAAAGCATCTTTACTGTGGTTTATTTTTTCCAGTATTATTTGTTCGTTTTTTTTGTTTATTGGAATATGCTTGTAGTCTAGTTTTTTATCTACACAATATTTTATAATTCCATTTACAAAGTTCTGATCGGGAGTAATTGTTAATTCTTCTGAAAAGATGGTAATAGCATTAGGTTTTTCCCTAAATAATCGAATGATGTTATACCCTTCTTTATCGTGGTCTATTCCTATAAAATCAGCTTCATTATCTCCGGGTCTGTCTGTGAATACAACAGGAATATGTGTTTCAAGAAGAACAGGGATTAAAACATCTATATCATTTCCCGGGATAATAATCATCCCATCGATTCCTCGCTGAATTAACTCTCTCATTAAACCCGTTTCTTCTTTTTTATTATCATTTGAATTAATAATAAAAAGACCGTATCCTTTTTTGTAAAGGTCTTCTTGGATGATTTTGCATATCTGTGCATAAAATGGGTCAGACATATCGGGAACTAAGAGTCCGATAGTCATTGTTTCGCCTTGTTTTAAGCTTTTCGCAAAAAAATTGGGGATATACCGAAGTTCTTTCGCTTTTTCTTTAATTAATTTCTGTTTAGCTTTACTTATATTAAATTGATCGCCTTTGCCATTTAAGACAAAGGATACAGTTGCTTTTGAAACACCACAAGCTTTAGCAATGTCTCCTAAAGAAACTTTTTTCTTTTTCATTTTTCCAATATAGTAAAACGAACGGTCTTTTTAGAACCACTGGCTTGTATTGTAAGAAAATAGATCCCTGAAGAAAACTCGGCAGTATTAATATTTATGATGTTTTTCCCTGTATTTGCATGGATAATATCTGACTTAAGATGTTTTCCTGTGATATCTTGAATAGAAATCATTGTATTCAAGGTTGTCTTTGTTGAAAAAGAAATGTTGATTTCATCTCTTGTGGGATTAGGGTATAATGTAACTGAAGACAACGACTCGTTCTCTCCTAACCCAACTAGTTCATCAGAGGGAGCTCCACTATATAAGTTGATGTTGTCTAAGTAAAAATTATTTCCGCCTCCGGATTCAAATTGAAACTTGTATCTAAAATTATTAACAAAATAAGATGAGGTAATATTTGTCATATGTACGGTTATCCAATCGGAATCAGAAGGAGTAAAGAAAGAGTTTTGGAAGTCATTATTTAAGGTATAAGCATGTAAGGTTTTTCGGATTACCCAGTTTTTTCCGCAATCTTTAGAGATTAGAACTCTTAACCAGTCATCATCTGTAGACACCTTTCTTTTGTAAGCATAACGGAAACTCAATGTTATATTGTCATTGTTTGGGTCAAGGTTAGACAAATCAATGTTTTCAGAAATTAACTCATTAGTATAACCACTTGAGAGGTTAAAGTTTTCAATTTTAGCAGACTTAGAACTTGATAAGCCGACGGCGTTATCAATCTCCCATGTATATGCGGCATTATCGATATTATTGACAAACCAACTTGTTGAAGAAGAAAAAGAATTGATGTTTTCAAAGCCTTCTAAAATAGGAAGGGGTTGACCCTGACCTAAGACAACAATATATGAATTTTTAGATTCAGTCATTGAGTTTGTACCGTCCGAAACTGTTAAAGAAACATTATATATTCCCGGGGTATTGTAAATAACAGTGGGGTTTTCATCTGTTATTGAAGATGGATTTCCTCCCGGAAAAGACCAAGTACGAGATGTTACATTATGAAATGAATCATCAGAAAAATAAATGGTGTCTCCTACGCAAATAATGGCTTTATCAGCAGAGAAGTCGGCAACACAAAGAGCAGTACTTCCGTCAGCTCCTGTTTCTTGTAGGTTTTGAGCCGTCCATAGGTTATTTCTAAGTCCGACACTTGACAACAATGCAGTCCTCATTCGAGTTACTTGTCCTTGCGTGAACATATAAGAACAGAATGAATATTCCATATAATTTTGAATATTTGCAAGAGGGCCACATCCATTATCATTTAATAAGCAACCTGTTACACCTGTACATATAGGAGTATCTGTCACATCGTCGTCAATTGAACAGTTAGAAGCTATTCCGGGATTATTAGAGTTTCCCCATGTGTGCATTAAGTTGAGCCAATGTCCAACCTCGTGCGTTAATGATCTGGATTCATACGATGTTCCAACACTCCCGAATTGCGTATGCAACAACCATATACCATTAGACATATCTGTGCTGGTTCCTGATGGGTAATTAGTGTATCCTCCAGCTCCTCCTGCATCAGCAACAATGTACACATTTAAATACTTATTACTGGGCCAGTTTCCTTGATAAATATCATTACCATTACGAACAGCGTCGACTTGAGCATCGCCTCCCCCATCATCAAATCCTCCATCAAATGTTTGCGGAGATTTGGTTCTCGTATATCCTTTAAAACAAGTCCCATCCGGAGCCTTTGTTGCCATTACAAATTCTATTTCCGCATCTCCTATAATTGATTTAAAGGCAGGGACAACATTTGCCGTATCGCTGTTTTGAGCTCTAAAATCTTCATTTAAAATATAAAATGCACTCATGATTTGTTCTTCACTGATGTTTTCTGCACCACCGTTGTGAAGTATATGAAAAACAATAGGAATTTTATAGATTGTTCCTTTTTGAGGAGCAACGGGTAAGGAAAATTGATTTTCAATTGTTCTGGTTAGAGAGTCTAATCTTACTTGTTCTCTAAAATTAGCATCTGATTTTAGCTTTTTGTTCCACATAATTTGTGTGTGGCACCATTGAGAGTAATCTGCCTTTTCCTGAGAAAAAGAAATGAAACTAATGATAAGAAAAGAGCTGATTAAAAATGATTTCATGATATTGTTATAAGTATAAGTATAAAAAAGGGGCGTTAGCCCCTTTTGTTATTTGATAATAAATTTAATAATCTTTTCTGTACTTCCCGAATATATTTTAAGGAAATAAATTCCGGAAGCGAATTCCGCAGTTTTAATATTGACTAAATTAGTTCCAACATTGGCTTGAATAACAAATGATTTTAACCGTTTTCCGGTAATATCTTGTATAGATACAATAGAAGACATTGGATTTTTTGTTGAGAAGGAAACATTTATTTCATCTTCTGCCGGATTAGGATATAGAACAATGTCTTTTAGTTCTTCATTTTCTTCCAATCCAACAACTAATTCTTCAGAAGGAGATCCATTGTAGATATTAATATTGTCTAGATAAAAATTATTTCCCCCTCCCGCTTGAAATTCAAACATGTATCTAAAATTAGAAACCCAGTAAGAAGAAGTGATGTTTGTTACATGTACTGTTGTCCAATCTGAAGGAGAAGATGGGGTAAAGGCGGATGTTTGGGTATTACTACCTCCTAAGGTAAATCCATATAATGTTTTTCTTGTTGCCCAATTTAAACCGCAATCGTTAGTTATTTTAACCCTTAACCAGTCTTGATCAGAAGTGCTTGTTCTTTTATAAGCATATCTAAAACTTAAAGTAACACTTCCTGAAATAGAAGATAAATCAACCGGGGTGCTGATTAGATAATCAACATTACCATTCCCTTCATTAAGGTTATTAAGTCGTACACATTTTGTTCCGGTATGCCCTGTTGTTGTTTCTAATTCAAAACCATTACCCCCTTCATTTTTAATTTCCCATTCTTCAATATTGTTTAAAGTTGAATATCCTTCAAAATCTTCTAAGAAAGGGAGTGTATTGGGCTGTGGAAGTACTCGGATATATTGTGTTTTTGTTTCTGTATCTGAGTTTGTTCCATCTGTAGCAACTAACGTTACTTCATAAAGTCCCGGAGTGTTAT
>JALWLM010000202.1 GCA_027084145.1 Crocinitomicaceae bacterium
GTTATGATGTAACCGTATCTAAATTAAACAATGGTATTTCAGGAGGTTCTCATGAAATTTCATTAGGGCTAGATCTTAATTGTAGAAAAAAACCACAAACATTTAAAACAATTTCTTGCCCGTCTTTCTAAAAAAATGTAACTTTGAGCCTGTTTGCTCGTTATATAAATTGTAAACTGATACTAAAAAAACAAAAAAATATGCGTTTTCTTACTTTCATCACTTTAACTATTAGTGGCGTATTCCTTTTTTCTTCTTGTAGAAATGAAGCTTCAAATGCAACAGGATGGGATTATAACAACCCTAAACAAGGAGGTTTTCAAAAAGTTCCTTATGTCGATCAAGAAACCGGTCCGGGGCTACTCCTTATTGAAGGAGGAACCTTTACAATGGGACAAACAGAACAGGATGTAATGTTCGATTGGAATAACAGACCGGCCAGAGTTACTGTTTCGTCATTTTATATGGATCAAACGGAGGTTACTAATTTCCACTGGCTTGAATATCTTTATTGGATACAAAGAGCATATGGAGAATCTTACCCTATGATTTACAAAAATGCCTTACCCGACACTTTAGTATGGCGCTCTCCTCTAGCTTTTAATGAAAAGTATGTCGATTATTATTTGAGACATCCTGCTTATAGAGATTATCCTGTTGTAGGTGTATCTTGGATTCAAGCAAATGACTATTGCAAATGGAGAACAGATCGCGTTAATGAATATATATTAATACGTGAAGGTATTCTAAGATTCAACGTTGACCAACAAGATGAAAATACATTTAATACCGATGCTTATCTTGCCGGACAATATGAAGAAGGGGTCGTTAAAAACCTAAAAGACTTGAACCCTAGTAATATGGTTGATAAGAAAACATTGGGTGAAAGAATTGTTCGCTTAGAAGATGGTATTCTTCTTCCAAGATACCGACTCCCAACCGAAGCTGAATGGGAGTTTGCAGCATTAGGACTTATCGGCAACTTAGAAGAAGGTACAGAAAATATCACTCAGAGAAGATTTTACCCTTGGAATGGACACTGGGTGAGACAAGATGAAGCTGAATTTACAGGACAAATCAGAGCCAACTTTGTAAGAGGTCGAGGAGATTATATGGGGGTTGCCGGAAACCTTAATGATGGTGCAGATGTAACTGCCCCTGTTGAAAGTTATTGGCCAAATGACTATGGTTTATATCACATGGCGGGAAATGTTTCTGAATGGGTACTCGATGTATATCGTCCTTTAAGCAGTGAAGACTTTGATGAATTCCGTCCATTTAGAGGAAATGTCTTTAAAACCAAGTTATTAAACAATGAAGGGGTTATCGACTTAAAGAATTCTCTTGTGATGTACGATGTCCATGGAATGAAAGAATATTTACACGAATTTGAAAGAGTTCGATACCAAAGAATAACTGCTGACAAACATGATCCTAATGATACCGTTATGTATATTGGTACACAAAAGCAAATTGAATCAGCAAACCCTGTACAAAAAGGACATGCACCTGATCCTTACTATATTTCTCATGGAAAAGTTAAAGACTCTATTGAACTTGCTATCTTGGATCAACTCAATGAAATTTTAGATAAAGCTATTGAATATAAAAACAATAAATATGATATTGAAGCATCAGCTCTTGTTCAAGACCAAATATTTGACGGTGTATTTGCCGATGAAATAAGAACAGGCCCTGACGGAGAAGAATATGCTTTTGAAATCATATCAATGCTTAGAGATGGGTTTAATGATTATATTGTTGATACACCGGGGAAACTTAGGTATAGAAAAGTAACAGAAGAAGAAAATATCGGAAGACTAAATTACAGAAAAGCCGACTACATTGATTATCTGGATGGCGATGTAGAAAACTCTATTGCTTACAACAATGATGATTTGAAAAATCAAATCAATGAAGGGCGTAGAGATCCTCAATTAGTAATGTATCAAAACAAGCATGAAGAATACGATCTTAGTGGAAACAAAATAAAACCGGGAGGAGAAGACAGAACTTCATGGCCTAGTACACTTGTTTCTGATAAATCAAGAGTTTATAAAGGTGGTTCTTGGAAAGATAGAGCATACTGGTTAGTCGCAGGAACAAGAAGATTCTTGGATGAAGATAAAGCAACAGATGCTATCGGATTCAGATGTGCGATGGATAGAGTTGGTTCTCCTACAGGAATGAACTATGGTAAAAAGAAGAAAAAGAAAAAATAATTTAATTTTTCTTAAATCATAAAGGGAGCTAAGCTCCCTTTTTTAATATCTAAATGAAAGACTTAATAAAAATAGAAAAATTATACTCCGTTTTCAGCCAAACCGGCGGTATTTCTAATGATACAAGAACTTTAAAAAAAGGAGATTTTTTTGTTTGTCTCAAAGGAGAAAACTTTGACGGAAATCAATTTGCCCAAAAAGCTTTAGAATTAGGAGCTGCATATGTAGTCATCGATAATCCAGAATATAATATAAATGATAATAGAATCATTTTAGTTGAAAATAGCTTAATTACACTTCAGAAACTTGCTAATTTTCATAGAAAACAATTTAATATCCCTGTCATAGGAATCACAGGAACAAATGGGAAAACAACAACAAAAGAACTCATGCAAGCGGTATTATCTAAAAAATATAATGTGTTATATACATTAGGAAATTATAACAACCACATAGGTGTACCGCTAACTCTCTTAAGGATTGATAATCGCCATGAACTAGCCATTATTGAAATGGGAGCCAGCAAACCCGGAGATATTAAAGAATTATGTGAAATTGCTGAGCCGACTCATGGAATTATTACCAACATAGGTAAGGCTCATCTGGAAGGTATGGGAGATATGGAAGGAGTCATCAATACAAAAAAAGAATTGTATGATTTTATTTCCCAAAATAAAGGTCACCTATTTGTAAATGCCGATGACAAACTATTAAATAATATAATCCCCGAACATTGTACAAAAACATCCTACGGGATACAAAAAGCAGATATTACCGGAGAATTAATTCAACTCTCTCCTTTTATAAAAATGACATGGAAAATAAAAAACTATACTTCTCCCCTATTTGAAACCAAAATGATTGGAGAATATAATTTTTACAACTTTCTATCTGCAATAAGTATTGGCGTATTTTTTAATGTAGAAAACGAACTCATTACTGATGCTATCAAAAATTATGTCCCGGAGAATAAACGGTCACAAGTTGTTAAAACAACAAAAAATACTCTAATCATGGATTGTTACAATGCTAATCCTACAAGTATGTCTTCCTCTTTAAGAAGTTTTTCAATGATTCAAAATGACAATAAGTTATGTATCCTTGGAGCCATGAAAGAGTTAGGAGAATCTAGTGAAAAAGAACACGAAAAAATCATTCGGTTAATTGAAGAATTGAATCTCAAATGTTATACTGTTGGAGAAGAATATGACTCGATAAATTCCAAAAGAGTTATTGAAAAAGCAAAAAATGTTGATGATTTAATCCAATTATTAGACGCATCCCCTATTTCAAATCATTTAATTTTACTAAAAGGTTCTAGAAGTGTAGCTTTAGAAAAACTTGAAAAGTATCTTTAAAATAAAGAGGAGGCAAACGCCTCCTCTTTATTTTAATTTACATTAATCTTTAATCTTTTAAAATAGAACGAGAAATTACTATTTTTTGTATCTCAGATGTTCCTTCATAAATCTGTGTAATCTTTGCATCTCTCATTAATCGTTCTACATGATATTCTTTTACATAGCCGTATCCTCCATGAATTTGAACAGCTTCAACCGTTTGCTCCATTGCCACTTTAGATGCATATAATTTCGCCATTGCGCTAGATTGATCAAAATTTCTTCCAAGATCTTTATCTAACGCAGCTTTATAAACCAACATTTTTGCCGCTTCAATCTCTGTTGCCATGTCTGCTAATTTAAAAGCAATTGCTTGATGCTGACTTATTGGTTTTCCAAAAGCTTTTCTTTCTGTGGAGTAAGCTAAAGCCAACTCATAAGCTCCTCCTGCAATACCTAATGCTTGTGCGGCAATACCTATTCTTCCTCCTGATAATGTTTTCATCGCAAATTTAAACCCGAACCCATCTTCACCTATTCTATTTTCTTTTGGAACTTTTACATCGTTGAATAATAATGTATGAGTATCACTTCCTCTAATTCCAAGCTTATCTTCTTTCGCTCCTACTTCAAAGCCTTCCATTCCCTTTTCTACTATTAAAGCATTGATCCCTCGATGTCCTAATTCAGGGTTTGTTTGAGCTATTACAATATATGTAGAAGCTGTTCCTCCATTTGTTATCCAGTTTTTGGTCCCGTTTAACAAATAATAATCTCCTTTATCTTCAGCAGTCGTTCTTTGTGATGTCGCGTCAGAACCAGCTTCCGGCTCTGACAAACAAAACGCTCCTATCTTTTCGCCTTTTGCTAAAGGAACCAAATATTTCTGTTTTTGCTCTTCTGTTCCATATTTCTCTAGTCCCCAGCAAACCAAAGAGTTATTTACCGACATACATACGGAAGTAGATGCATCTACTTTGGATATCTCTTCCATTGCCAAAACATAAGATAAGGTATCCATTCCTGATCCTCCATATTTTGGATCAACCATCATTCCCATAAATCCAAGCTCTCCTAATTGCTTTACTTCTTCAGTCGGAAAGATTTGTTTAGTATCCCTTTCTATTACTCCGGGTTTCAATACATTTTGAGCAAAATCTCTAGCAGCATCTCTAACGGCTTTTTGCTCTTCAGTTAAATCAAAGTTCATAGTATTTTCTAATATTTGGTTTCAGTGAACAAATTTAAACTTTTATTTATTTTTTTTATGCTTGAATGACAATAAACTCTATTAATTTTGAAAAATTATTTACTTTAAAAACATGAATCAAAAGTCTTATCATATTATTGGACTAATGTCCGGAACTTCTTTAGATGGTTTAGATATTTCCTATTGTAGATATACTAAGCAAAATGACAAATGGAGTTTTGACGTAATTCATTGTGAAACAATACAGTATCCGGAAAAGATTTTTACTCAATTGGCTCATTCAACTTATCTTTCAAATGAAAAATTAATTCTTCTAGATAAACAATTAGGTGT
>JALWLM010000203.1 GCA_027084145.1 Crocinitomicaceae bacterium
TCATAGTATTGTTCCAAATATTCAGGTATGCTGTCCGGTTTTCCCAATTTAGCCAATGATTTAACTAACACAAGATAAGCAGTTGCTGTTGTAAATGTAGCATTCATTGTTTTTTGGTCAGTGTTTATGGCTTTTCTTGCAAACTTTGCTGCGGATTTGTAATCACCCGAATAGTAATATGCTTCTGCTAAGTTAAAATAAATTATAGCAGTTACTGGAGATTTTTCTTTGTCTTTTATAACTTCCAATGACTTGTTAAAGTAATAAATAGCACTGTCAAATTGTTCATTTTGATAGTAAAATGTGGCGATGTTATTATAAATATAGTCAAGCCCTTTTTTGTCTTTGTAGTTTTTGGCAATCTTAATAGCTTCATCGTAATATTCCATTGCTTTTTTTACATCATATTTCATATAACTTGCACCCAAATTAATTTCAGCTCCTTCTATAAAACTCGTATCGTGAATAGCTTTACTGAGTTCAAGATTTTTCAAAGAATAATTTATTGACGCAGAGTCATTACCTATAAAGCCATACATTGCACTTATATTTTGTAAAGAAAATATCCAGAATGTTGTATCTTTAATTTCTTCAAAATATTTGAGTGCTTTTAGGTTGTAGTCTATTGCTATGTCAAATGAACCAAGTTTAAAATATAGTTTAGCTAAGTATAAATTGTTTAGAGCTATTTTATAAGTATCTTGTTTATCTTTTGCAAGTTCCAGTTCATTTTTTAATGAAACTATAAAATTCGGAATGGTATCTGTATTTATGTCCATATGGACAATTTTCATGAAATTGTTATAGTCTTTATTATTTTTTTGAGAGTAAGATGGCGATGATATAAGTAGAAGTAAAGATAAAATTATTATTTTTTCCAGTTGCTTATAATAAAACGAGAGGTTAATATTCATATTTTTTGTTTTGATAAGTTAGCTTGCAAAGTAAGAATTAATTGAATAAACTGCCAAATTTATGTATGTTCAAAATCGATTTTCTTTGTTGTTTACTCGCGTAAATTCTATGCACATTGCCGTATATTGTCCCATTTTATAAAATGGGAGATTACTTTAACTAAAACATATCCCAATACATAAAACAGGAAAACATAAAAATTGTTTTTCAACATTCATTTTTTAATTTTGTGGAGTGTTGATAAAGTGTAACTAAAAAATTAATTCTTATGAAAAAAATTATCTTTTATCTATTTGTTTTGGCAGGGCTGTATTCTAATGCACAAAACATTATCATTAGCGATGATTCTACTTATTCCGGAACCAGTGCCAATGCCTTGTTTGAAATTTATTCTTCAAACAGAGACAAAGGTATATTAATTCCTCGGTTGACGACATCTCAAAGAACATCAATTTCTACAACCGGAGCAGATGAGGGTTTGGTTGTTTACGATACCGACACCCATTCATTTTGGGTTTGGAGCGATAACCAATGGAAAGAATTGGGAGACAAACAGCAATTATCAATTTCCGGACACAATTTGTCCATAGACAATGGGAATACTGTTACACTTCCTGATAATGATAATCAAACGTTACTTTTTAATTCTTCAACAAATACGTTGTCTATTAGTGGCGGTAATTCTGTGGATTTAAGTAGTTTGGCTGGAGGAGGCAGTAGTGATGATGCGTGGAAACTTACCGGTAATTCAGGAACCAGTAGTTCAAATTTTATAGGAACAACTGATAATGTTCCGCTTACATTTAAAATAAATAATACTCAATCAGGAAAAATCTCACAGGATAACACATCTTTCGGGTATAATTCACACCATTCCCTTACTTCCGGGCAATACAATTGTATTTTAGGGGATAATGCAGGTTATTATTTAACAGATGCCGATGAAGATGTTTTTATAGGTCACGGATCAGGTTATTATATGCAGAATGGTAGTTCAAATGTAGGTATTGGATATAATGCACTTTATTGTTATGGTGCTTCAGGAGGTGGACCACGTCCGGGTGGAAACGGCAATATTGCAATTGGTAAGTGGGCAATGTTCAACCCTTACGAAGGTGATTATAATGTTGCTGTTGGATTTTCAGCTTTTTCTTTGCCCAATTCAGGTAGTTATAATGTTTTTATAGGTTATCATGCAGACAGGGATGGTAATTCTTCGCTTAATTATGCAACGGCTATAGGTTCTTATGCAAGGGCAGATGCTGATAATGCAACAGCTATTGGTTACAGAGCTTATGCAAATCAACCAAATACAGTTATATTAGGTAGTATAAATGGTGTAAATAGTGCAACAGCATCAGTAAAAGTTGGTATAGGAACAACAAATCCTACCGCCACTTTAGAAGTAAAAACTCCAAATTTATCTGCCAATGAAGCATCTGTAAAAATAACACCTTTAGGTCATGCAGGATCATCAACAAGTGAATTTTCTTTAATTGATTTTTGGTCAACATTTGATAATTATTCAACAGATCAGGCACCAAGAAGAACGGCAAGTATTAAAGCACATTTTATAGGAGGTACCTGGGGATACGAAGCCTTATCTATTTGTGTAGGCAATGCCGGTGATGCAGCAAATGAACCTACGGAACGTGTAAGAATAGTTGATGATAACCAAGGTTCTAACATGGTTGCCGGCGGAAGTTGGGCTTCACTGTCAGATAAAAGATTAAAAACAAATGAACAAGATTTACCTTATGGTTTAAATGAAATTTTGAGTTTAAAACCTGTAAAATATGTTATACACGATCCTAAAAACTTTAATGATATTCCCCAAGGAGTTCCTAGTGGTAAAGGAAGGGTTGAGATAGGATTTATTGCACAAGATATTTATAAAGTAATTCCTGAGGTAGTTAATAAGCCTGAAGATGATTCAAAGCAATTGTGGACGATGAAGTACGAACGTTTGACACCTGTACTTGTAAAAGCAATCCAAGAACAACAAAAAGAAATTGATGAACTAAAAACAAGGAACGAAACCTTGGAAAAAGAAAATGCCGAAATGAGAAAAATGCTTGAAGATTTTGGAAAAAGGTTAAGAAAACTTGAAAACAGATGAAAGTTAAATTTTTCTCGCTGATTTTTCTATTTATAACAAGTGCTTTGTATGCACAAAATGTCGGGATAAATTCAACCGGCAATGCCCCGGATGCATCTGCCGGGTTGGATATTAGTTTTTCCAATAAAGGACTGCTTATTCCCAGAGTAAATTTAACTGATTTAACTTCGTCAACTTCTCCAATTAATTCTCCTGCAAAGTCTTTGTTGGTTTATAATATGGAAACTTCCACAGGTACAGGTTTTTTTTATTGGGATGGCAGTAAATGGACAAAATTATTTGATGAAAACAATCATAAGGCTTGGTTGCTTACGGGTAATTCGGGTACTACGAGCTCAAACTTTATAGGAACTACAGACAATCAACCTTTAAGGTTTAAGACAAATAATACGACCCAAGCTTTTATTTCAACTGGAGGCAATGTTGGTATCGGAACAACAAATCCCGGCACCAAATTACATTTGTTTGAAGAAGATAACTCATCAAACAGTGTTTTGAACCTGTTGCGCTTGGAACATCAAACTACAGCAACTGCAGATGACGGTATAGGGGTCGGAATGTCGTTTTATTTGGAAGATGCCGATGGAAATTCGTCAGAGCGGGCGAGGATAAATGCCGAGATATATGATATGGATGGATGGTCACATCCCAGAAATAGTATTGATTATTACACTGAATATAATGGTACGATGTATCGTATAATGAGTATGGTAGGAGATGCATACGGAGGAGGAGCTTTGGCAATAGGTGATTTTACCAATCCGGAATATGATTTGGAAATAAGGAAGTCATTTAGTGATGTGAAGATAGCCTCATTTAATGATTATAACTGGGCTAATGGAGGTGCCGCTCCATCACTTTGTTTGCAAAAAAGCAGAGGATCAGTAAGTTCACCATCTTCACCTGAAGCAGGGGATATTTTGGGAACCATAGAATTTATGGGAGGAAATGATTATAATGTTAGTGGTACGATAGGTGCTGAAATAAGATCAATAGCTGAAACAGATTGGAGTTCGGCACATAAAGCCTGTTTAATATTTAGCACCTATTCAACCACAGAGAGAGCTAGAATAACAGGAGACGGTGATGTAGGTATAGCAACAACTTCTCCGACGGAAAGATTAGATGTAAATGGTTTTATAAATTCACAAACAGTTAATAATGATGCGGTATTTACCTCTCTGGATAAAAATACTTCACCTTATAGGAAATTTCATCTCATAGGAACTTATCACGGATGGGATCCGGAAGCTGTTTATATTGCCGGGTATAATTATTATAGTCCTTATCACAGTGATGTAAATAATTCATATGCTAAAAAGGTTTATATAGGAGGTAATCCCGTAAGATTAGCTGTTGATTTGCATTACGGGTATGTCGGAATAGGAACAACATCTCCTTCATATAAGTTAGATGTAAACGGAACTATAAGGATACGGGATGATCAAAACGCCCAACTTATCCTTGGGAGACAAGATAATACTCACGAAGGTGGTCAAATGTATCTTGTAGGAGCAGGTTCTTATGATAGTTGGACAGTTGATTTATATGATTATGATTTTAGAATATGGAGTAATTCAAGTAATAATAATTCCGTTCAAATTTTCAATAATGGTTCCGGGGTAACTGATCTCAAGATAATTGAAGGCAAAGGTATTTCAGCTGGAGGTTGGACAACCAGTTCTGATAAAAGACTAAAAAGCAATATACGGGATCTACCTTACGGTTTAAATGAAGTTTTAAAATTGAAACCAGTAGAGTACGATAAAAAAATAGCAAAAGGCATAAAAAATGGGAAATTAAAAGACGGCTTTACCATACATTCAATCGGATTTATAGCTCAAGATGTTTATAAAGTTATACCGGATGTTGTTTATAAGCCAGAAGACGAACAAAATGATTTGTGGGGGATAGATTATTCGAAATTCTCACCTGTACTTGTAAAAGCTATCCAAGAACAACAAAAAGAAATTGAAGAGTTGAAGCGTGAAAATAAAGAAATGAAAGAAGAAATAATGAGGTTAAAATCTAAAATTGAAAAACAAAAAGTTATGAAAAA
>JALWLM010000204.1:0-725 GCA_027084145.1 Crocinitomicaceae bacterium
TTCCTCCGCTCATGGAACCAATCCCGCATCTGCCGTGTTAGCAGGTTTTGAAATCGTTGTGACACCCTGCGATGAAGATGGTAATATTGACATTGAAACACTTCGATCAAAAGCAACAGAACTAAAAGATCGTTTAGCCGGATTAATGGTTACTTATCCTTCAACACATGGAGTTTATGAAGAAGGGATTAAAGAAATTACCGATATCATTCACGAAAACGGAGGTCAGGTTTACATGGATGGGGCAAACATGAATGCTCAAGTAGGTCTTACAAATCCGGGAAATATTGGAGCAGATGTTTGTCACTTAAACTTACACAAAACATTCGCTATTCCACACGGAGGTGGAGGACCGGGTGTAGGCCCTATTGGTGTTGCTCAACATCTTGTTGACTTTCTTCCGGGATCACCATTAATTGAAACAGGAGGAAAAAAAGCAATCCATGCTATATCTTCCGCTCCTTACGGTTCTGCCTTGATTTTACTTATTTCTTACGGATATATCAAAATGTTAGGAGCTAAGGGATTAACAGAATCCACAAAATATGCCATCTTAAATGCAAACTATTTAGCCTACTCACTGAAAGATGATTACAAAATCCTATATACCGGAAAAAACGATACTGTTGCCCATGAAATGATTCTAGATTGCAGAGATTTCAAGAAAAATGTAGGTATAGAAGTGATTGATATTGCAAAAAGACTCATTGATTATAGCTTCCATG
>JALWLM010000204.1:735-5086 GCA_027084145.1 Crocinitomicaceae bacterium
CTTTCCCGTAGCAGGAACATTAATGGTAGAACCCACTGAAAGTGAAGATAAAAAAGAACTCGACCGACTCATTGAAGCAATGAAAAAAATCCGAGCTGAAATACAAGAAATTGAAGAAGGAAAAGCGGATAAAGAAAACAACGTGTTAAAAAATGCACCTCATACAGCACAATGCTTAATTACAGATGAAAATAATTTCCCTTATCCTGCAGAAAAAGCAGCATACCCGGTAAATCATTTGTTTGAGTGGAAATATTGGGCTCCGGTAAGAAGAGTAAATGATGCTTATGGTGACAGAAACCTCATCTGCTCATGTCCATCCGTTGAAAGTTACACGGTCGTTGAACAATAATAAAAAACAAGTGAAAAGGTAAAGCTATAACTTTACCTTTTTGCTTTTAATTAAATTCTCATTTTAATGAAGTTTATCATCTTTATCATATCATTTTTTCCCCTCTACCTTCTTTCGCAAAAAGAAATCATTCCTCATAATGGACCGGCTCCTTCTGAAATGAAAAGATATATTATACGGAACGCAACGATTATTTCAAGTCCGGAAGAAAAAATTCAAAATGGAGATTTACTCATTCGAGGAGATAAAATTGAAGCTATAGGAAAATTTCTTAACGCTCCTAAAGGAACTGTCGAAATAGATGGAAAAGGTAAGGTCATTTATCCTGCATTCATTGAGCTAAACAGTGATATTGGTGTTCCTCCTGCTGAATATGAAGAAAAAAAAAGTCGATCTCCTCAATATCTAAGTAATAAAAAAGGTGCTTTCTATTGGAATGAAGCGATACATCCTGAAATTAACGCAAAAGAAATTTGCACTACAAAAAAAGAGGAAATGATGAAATTCTCTAAAATGGGATTCGGTTTTGTTTTGACACATCAAACAGACGGAATAGCTCGAGGAGAAGCCGCTCTTGTAGCAATAAATTCAAAAAATAAAACCATATTTCTTCCTCTTGAAAAAACAACATCTTTTTATTCTTTTAATAAAGGGAAAACCAAACAAGCATATCCAAGCTCATTAATGGGAGCCATTGCATTACTTCGACAAGCCATTTATGATGCACAATGGTATGCAAAAAACAGAAAGTCACTTCATCTTTCTCTCGAAGCCCTGAACCAACAACTTAAAGGAAACTTGTTTTTCGTTACTAACGACAAATATGATATCCCAAGAGCACAAACAATTGCAAATGAGTTTGGCTTATCTTTTACATACATCGGGTCAGGAAATGAATACGGTATCCTCGAAAAAATTAAATCAATTCAACGCCCTGTCGTCGTCCCGTTAAATTTTCCAAAACCATACAACGTAAAAGACCCTTATATCTCAAAACAAATTCCCTTAAAGCAGTTAAAACATTGGGAGCTTGCACCTAAAAACCCTGCACTTCTTGTTGAAAACAATATTAATATTTCCCTTACAACAAAAGGATTAAAAAACGAAAATGAATTTTGGAATCATCTTCGAAAAGCTATCCGAAACGGATTATCTAAAGAGGAAGCCCTTCGTTCATTAACCATAAATCCCGCTAAAATACTAGGAATTGATCAATCAATCGGAAGCTTGGAAAAAGGCAAAATTGCATCTTTTATCATTTATGATAAAGACCCTTTTGAAGAAAAAGCCAAAGTGCTCGAAACATGGTTGTTAGGAAAACAAACGATTCATGACGCCCTCCCTGTAGATGAGTTAGAGGGAGACTATACGCTTCGCATTTCCGATAGAAGTTTCTTTATAACTATTGATAAAAAAAAGGAGCGGTTTTCAGGCAAAATAACCATCAACAACAAAGAGCAAGAACTACATGCTGATAATATTCAAAACAACGTTGTATTATTCTTCAACATTAATGATTCCATTTGGAAGGGTGCTGTTACTTTAAAAGGTAAAATACACTCAAAATTCGGAATTATTGAGGGAGAAGGCTACTTACCAAATGGAGAATGGGTAAAATGGACGGCTGTGAAAAATAAACGGCAGCGTATCCGAAAAAAAGAAAAAAAGGAAGCAGAAAATATGATTAACGACTCCATACCGGTATGGAATCCGAACACTGCTTTTGGATGGGATTCTATTCCTGAGCAAACACCAATCGTAATCAAGAATGCAACAGTTTGGACCAATGAAGCCGATGGCATTTTAAAAGATGCAACCGTCATTGTCAATCATGGCAAAATTGTTTTTGTCGGAAATAAAGGACATTACAAAACACCTTCTAATGCTATCATTATCGATGCGAAAGGAAAACACTTAACGTCTGGTATCGTTGATGAACACTCTCATATTGCATTGACACGCGGTGTGAATGAATCCGGTCAAACCGTTTCTGCAGAAGTACGACTGCAAGATGTTATCAATCCCGAAGACATTAATATATTTAGACAACTTGCCGGAGGAGTAACCACTTCACAGCTTTTACATGGTTCGGCAAACCCTATAGGAGGCCAATCCGCACTTATCAAATTAAAATGGGGAACATCTGCAGAAGAAATGCTAATAGATGATGCTCCGAAATTCATCAAATTTGCACTAGGTGAAAATGTGAAACAATCCAATTGGGGCGATGGATATACGATACGATATCCACAAACTAGAATGGGGGTTGAGCAAGTATTTATTGACGCATTCAATCGAGCGTTAGAATATGAAAAAAGTTGGAATAAATTTAAAAAAGGAGAAGGTAAAGAACCTAAAAAAGACTTAGAACTTGAAACCCTTTTGGAAATCTTAAAAAAAGAACGGTTTATCACTTGCCACTCTTACGTTCAATCTGAAATCAATATGCTAATGCATGTCGCTGACTCATTTGACTTTAACGTCAATACTTTTACTCACATCTTGGAGGGGTACAAGTTAGCAGATAAAATGAGAGAACATGGAGTTGCCGGATCTACTTTCTCCGATTGGTGGGCATACAAGTATGAGGTAAAAGATGCGATTCCTTATAATGCCGCATTAATGTATGAACAAGGGGTGCTAGTAGGAATTAATTCCGATGATGCGGAAATGGGACGGCGATTAAATCAAGAAGCGGCAAAAGCAGTCAAATACGGCGGTGTTCCCGAAGAAGAAGCATGGAAAATGGTTACACTAAACCCTGCAAAAATGTTGCACATTGACGACCGGGTAGGAAGTATCAAAGTAGGAAAAGATGCAGATCTTGTCCTTTGGACAGACAACCCTTTGTCTATCAACGCAAAAGTTGAAAAAACAATTATTGAAGGAAAAATTTATTTTGATAGAGAAAACTTACCTGAATTAATTCGACGCAATGAAGCTGAAAGAATGAGAATTATTTCTAAAATGCTTAAGGACCCTACTCCGGATTCGGAAAGGAAAAATATTCAGCATAAAAAAGAAAAACATTATCACTGTAATACCATTGGTGAACATGGCGAAGAAGGAAGCAATCATCATTAATTAAACAGCATGAAAGTATTATTTTTACAAATATTTATTACGTTATTATCTATCTTTTCTTTGAGTCAAGAAAAAATATTACTTGTTGACGGATTCTTACACATTGGCAATGGAGAAACCATCAATCAATCTTTAATTGGAATTGAAAACGGGAAAATAATATTCGTTAAAAATGCATTAACATCTAATTATAACTCATCTGAATGGGACACGATTATCCATCTAAAAGGAAAACAAATCTACCCCGGATTTGTTGCACCAAACAATATCTTAGGGTTAACTGAAATAGACGCGCTTCGTGCTTCCAGAGATTTTGATGAAGTAGGAGATTTTAACCCGAATGTTCGTGCACAAATTGCTTTTAACGTTGAGTCAGATGTCCTGAGTACAGTGAAAACAAATGGAATTTTACTTTGTCAACCTACTCCAAGAGGAGGACTTATCTCCGGTTCTTCAGCAGTAATGAAAACAGAAGGATGGAACTGGGAAGACGCTACGGTCGTAGCAGAAGACGGAATACATGTCAACTGGCCGGGAACACATCAATGGTGGAGTAAAAAAGAAGATTTTGAAAAAAATTACTTAAACAAAAAACAAAAAATTGCTTCATTTTTTAAACAAGCTCTTGCTTATTCAAATGGAAAACAAAAAGACAAAGACATTCGTTTCGAAGCTATGAAAAATTGTTTTAACGGAACAAAAAGAGTTTATTTCCACGCACATCGGATACAACAAATTCTTGATATTATTGACTTTGTAAATGAATATAAAATTGCTTTTCCTGTTATTGTCGGAGGATACGATGCTCACCTTGTAGCCAAAAGACTGATTAATGAAAAAATTCCAGTCATGTTGCTTCGTGTACACAGCTTACCGTTTTATGCTGAAGACGATCCTGAATTACCCTATAAACTT
>JALWLM010000205.1 GCA_027084145.1 Crocinitomicaceae bacterium
GTAAAGTTGCTGTGAGCTTAGCGTAATCTCTACAGATTGCTAGTTTGTATCTTAAAATTTTTTCTATAGATAATGAATCACTAAAGATATCTTTTAATTGGAATTCTTTTATTTCTCTTTTTATATACCTATACTTCAAAAAGAGATATATTATTAATGAGATAATAGATCCTAAAAACATAGAAAACCAAATTATTTTGAAAGCATTCACTGAATAGTATAAATAAAAAGTAGTAACAAAAACAATAATTAGAGAAAGTGGTATCCAAGCTCTTTCATCCCAATATACCATATCTCTTTCTTGCCATTCAAGAATGTTAGTGAGAGTTTCTTTATCATTTTTTCCTTTAACTCTATTTGCTAGTTCTTTAGTTTTTTCATTGTTTATCTCTTTAGTGGAAGGTAAGAATTATTTTTTATAAAACGAAGAGTTAATAATGTTTATCATGTCGATCACTTTCGATTACTCTAAAAACATTAAAACATTTGTATCTTTTTAATTTTCATTAATATTCTCCTTCTAAGATCTCTTCAATTCTTATGAAACAAGTATATTGTTAATTATTATTATGTATTTTAGTTGGATTTGAATAAGAGAATGTTAAAGAAATAAAGCTTTTACTGCTTTTATAAGTAGGATCCCTCCAATTACAAGAACTATCAAGTCCTTAATAAAATTCGACAAAAAACTAGAGTAAACAATTTGAGATGTAGCATCTCCTAGAAAATTTGTCGCGACTTCGCTTTCAAAATGACTAATGATTGATAATATGGCGTTCATTTTATTAACCCTTTACATATCTGAATTCTATGTCATTTCTCTCTAATTTGATCGAATAATATCTGCATACATTCTTCCTTATTCAGATCTATTACACCGTATTTTAATGGATTTTCTTTAATTTCTTTATTGCTTATGTCATTTAAATGTGTTGTGGATAATGTAAAATAGTACAATTCTATGTCATAGTGTAATTTTTCTGATTCTTCTTTTATTTTTTTCTCAATGTCTTTTATTTCCTTGTAGAGTGCTAATTTCTCTGTGTCGATGTTTTTTCCTAATCCTTTTGGATCAAGAAATACTATTTTTTGTTTGTTGTTTTCAATTAACCACATAATAAAGTCGGGGTAAAATTTATATTCTCCTCGTTGAAATCCAAAATTACCTACGTCATTCCTTAGCAGCACTAATTTGAAATCATTTTTATTGTTTAATTTTTGCAGATATTCTTTTAATTTATTCACAAAATCTACTTCACCTTTGTTTAATCCTGGTGGCGATAATGAATAAATCTTAGAGTCCTGCTGTATTAGCAACGGCCTATACATATGATTTTTGAACTCTATGCCTATGTCTTCTCCTAATTGAGTATATAGTGATTGTTGTTCATTTCTGTTTGCTTTTAGTTCATCCAAATCAACAATAATATTTGCACGTTTTATTTCTTCCAGTATTTCCTTTAATTTATTGCTTTCTACAAATTCTTCAAATTTTGTGTTGATTTCTATCTCATAGTAACCTTTCTCTAATAGCGGTATTTTATCAAAGTCCAATGTTTTTAAGTCATACAGTTTTTTGATGTTCTTTCGTTCATAATTATGGCTCTTTTCGAAGAATTTAATTAAAGCATAAGTGTAAATTCTTTCTAATTTTCTCCGAAGTTCCATTAATTTGTTAAAAGTCATATGTTCTGGATCTCCCAATACAGTAAATTCTCTTTCATCGCCAATGAATTCAAATGGTCCGAATCTTAGTATGTTTTTTAATATGTCTACATTCTCAATCATTACATTATAGTATCCTTTTACTCTTAAGAAATCTCTAATTTCTTTTATTATTTTATTCCAATTAACTATTTCGAAAAATTCATCATTTATGATTTTATTCTTATTTATTTCTTTTATGTTTGCATCCTTTTTTACTTCTAAGTTGGATGTAAGTGTGCTTATTTTATCATACAGATTTATTTTTATAGTATGTAGAGGCGACACATGATTTAAAAACTTGTTAATATCCAGAGGTGTTTCCTTAAATTTATTTATTTTTTCTCTATTTTCTTCAACAATGAATAACTCCTCATCTTCTAACAATTTCATTACTTCGGGGTTTTTCTTAACTTCTATTTTTCGCACAAATCTCAACTCTACTTCGGATTCAATTTCTTTTCTAAAGCGCTCAATGTAGTTTGCATTGATACCATATACATTTAAAGTTTCAAGTATAGAGTAGTATTTATGAAAATCTTTTTTGTCAAAATCCACGTTTACTTTGGCATAATCAAATCTTTTCATCTTACCGCCATAGCCTCTTAATCTTACACCTCTACCAAAGAGCTGTATGGCCGAGGCACCTTTGGATTTGCCAAAATTCATTAGCAATATGGTTGAGATTCTGTAGTTGTCCCAACCTTCAACAAATTTTCTTGCACCAATTAATATGTTGATTGGTTTTTCCTTCGTGCTTTCATTCAATGATTTAAATAGATCCTTCTTCATGCTTTCTGGTTCTCCTATGTGTGGTTTTAATTCAGGATCCTTTAACAACTCGGTATCGTTTCCTTTACCTATGTAGATTAACCCAAAGTAGTGAGGAGAATCACCGAATTTTAAGCCTATTTCTCCCTCAGAATCCTTAATATTAACGAGTTTTAAAGGTGAATCAAAGTTGGAAGTGTAGAATACGTGATCTAACATGTCTTTCATTAATTCATCATAATTATTCCTATATTTGTTTAGTAGGTAGGAAAGTTTTTCTTTCACAATGTTCTTACCTGTGTCGCCATCTATTAAGATGTCTTTTTCAAGCAGATCCTCTATTAGATGTTTTTTTGATTTTAATGTGGTTAAGAAATGAATGAATGTTCGAATATCACTCATAATCTTCTCTTCTTGTTGTTTCTGCGCTTTTTTACTTCCTAGGACTGTGCTTCCCACAAGAAGCATGAGCGGATCTTCAAAATTTAGTTTATGAGCATCCTTCCTATATTCGTCATATATGAGTTTTTGTTGGAAGTATTCGAGTAGGGCAGCCATAATAAGATAATCTGATTTTGTGTTTTTTGGAGCATTAAGAATGAAGTAATCTTTACCATAACCATCCTTGTGGAAGTACTTGTAGGAATAGTCCATAATTATGGTTTTCTTATAGTCCGATACGTTATATTTTTCACCCGAAGAGACAACATCATCTTTTTTCAGTACATCCACAAACGTGGCACTATATTCAAATGTGAATCCTTCTTTTGCTATTTCCTGTCGGTATTTGATCCAAGATTCCCCCGATATTGTGCCTTTGTGGCCTTCATCCACCAGTATTAGGTTATTTTTCCCAAAGGATTCATAACTCAATGTTTTTTGCTTAGTTTGGTCCTTTATTTTGTTAATGTCAATTACATAAACTATGGGTCTGTCTCTTCGTTTATATCTTTGTGTGGTTTTATCTAACAATTTAGCATCTATGCCTGATTTACTGAATTCTTTGATGTGCTGCTTCGATAAGTCTTCATTAGGTGTGATAAGATATATGTTATTAAAAGAGATGCTGTATTTTTCAGCATAGTGCTTAAATTGGAGAATGTTCATGTGCATGATTAATGTTTTTCCAGAACCTGTGGCCATCCAGTAACATAGTTTGTGAACATCATCTATGGTGTAGGGTTCAGTGTATTGCTTGATGAGCTCATTTAGTTTGTCACGTTCGTTATTTAGTAAGTTCACAAAATCTTCTAGAGTATCTCCAGATTTGTGCTTAAAGTAAAGATCCAAATAGATCTCGGTGAGCATCAATGCAGCATACTGGTAAAATTTCAAAGTTATGTTTCTTCGTGCATTAACTTTGTCAAAATGTGATTTTATGTTGACATCGTACTGCTTCAACAGGTCTTCATTCAACACATCGTTGGGTTCAAATCTTGTGAGCATGGCTCTAAGAAAATTGCTGGAAAAGTCATCCCACATTGCTTCCTCTGCTTCTTTTTTAAGTACTTCCAATAGATCCTGAAGATCTTTGAAGCCCAGTAATTTACTCAATATGCGCGGCAATGTGAGCAAACTACTTAGATCATCATTTATTAATCTTTTACGCACTTTTCTTACTGCCATAGCCTCTCCCTCAGTGCATCATAAATGTTAAATAAGCCTTCAATGTTTGCGGGTGCATTGACATATACTTTTTTAATGGAGGTATTATCCACAATTTCGCGTTTTATGATGATTTTGTCTTTTTCCACATCAATGGTGCTTGGATCTCTAAAGATTAAAGCCACGTCCTCACCATTCTGCTTACCTTTCACAATGAAGTAGTTCTCCTCGGTCCTGTATATCTTCTCAACTTCAATTCCAAGAAGATAAATGGCTGTTTCAATGAGATCCACATTTTTGAGTTCAGTGCTGCCATCTTCCTTAAGCACGCGCAACTTCAAATTAAGCCCGTGCTTCTCCACATCCACTCCCAAAAATGTAGATGATTTGTTCATCAATGTTGTGATCCAGCAACGTGGTTTGCTTAAACTGCACGTTTTCAATGGTATCTTCGTATTGCTCTAGAGTGTGGTATTTGAAGAAGCCGCCTGCTGTTTTTTCGTTGTATTTTTCTTTGACATCTTTTTCTTTGCTAATTCCTGATTTATCATAAAACAAAACTTTCTTCATTCTCGGTAAAACTACTGTCCAGAAATGTTCTCCCATCTCAACGCCAATCCATTTTCTTTTTAACTTATGTGCTACTGCTGTTGTTGTTCCAGAGCCGAGGAAGAAGTCTAAAATTAGATCTCCTTCGTTAGAGGTGGATTCTATAACTCTTTTTAGTAGTATCTCTGAGTTCTCGGTTTGAAATCCTCTCCCAAAAGAGTATCCAGGTATATCCGTCCAGTTTGTGTCAATTAATCTTTCTTCATGTTGCAAATACTCTGGTCTTGGATCATCAGTACCACATTTTGGGCATCCATTCCATTCTCCCTTGCTATGTATGTACCCACATTTCTTACATACAAGCCTAAGTCTTCCTTCTTTTTCCAACTCATTTATTTTATCTTGTGTAAATGTCCAATATTTTGGTATTTTAGAGCTATTGATTAAATTTT
>JALWLM010000206.1 GCA_027084145.1 Crocinitomicaceae bacterium
AAGTCGATTAGCAATAAAACAGTAATAGATGTTGATGATGAAATACAAGATATTGAACTGGAAGCATGGAACATGCTTAAATAAAAAAGCTCTCCTTGAATGGAGAGCCGATTTAATGAAAACACAAAGTGTAATCAATTAAAACACAAATACAAATACAAAGTTATGAAAAAAACAGAGAAACAAGCAATTAAAAAGGAGCTCATAGAGTTCATAGAGCAAATGGGAAGCCAAAACAAGGCTGCAAAAAGAATAGGCGTGTCTAATGCGCTTATCAGTCAGATTATCAATGATAAGTGGGGCAGTATTAAAGATGACATGTGGCGACACATTAGAAGTCAAATTACTGTCACGGATAAAGGATGGAATCTTGCTCCTACATCTAATTACAGACTACTTACAAGGATTCTATCCAACGTGCAATCAAATCAATTGGTTGCAGGAATAGTAGGAGATGCAGGATGTGGCAAAACATCAACGGTAAAACAATATGCACGAGAACATAAGAATGTTTACACACTTCATTGTAGCGAATTTTGGAACAGAAAGTACTTCTTAAGCCAGTTGCTAAGAAAAATGGGGATGGAGCATGGTGGATTAACCGTTGCAGAAATGATGATGGAAGTGATTACTGCACTTCGTAAGAAGCATAACCCACTTGTAATACTAGACGAAGCAGATAAATTACCCGATCAAGTGTTGCACTTCTTTATCACATTATACAATGAGCTTGAAGATTCATGTGGACTCGTTCTTATCGCAACGAATTACCTCAAGAAAAGAATCACGAGGGGGGTGAACTTAAACAGACGCGGTTACAAAGAGATTTATTCTCGAATAGGTAGAAGTTTTATTGAACTTAGAATGGTAAGCTACACCGATGTGCTTAGCATCTGCCATGAAAATGGTATTGCCGACCCTCAAACAATCAAACAAATATGGGAAGATTGTGAAAATGATATAAGAAGAGTTAAAAGAAGTGTGATTGCTAATAAAATGATATTAAAACAAGCTAGCTGATGAAATTGAAGAGAGCAAAATCGGTCACGGAGATTTTAAACAAAAAGTTTGACCTTCTTCCATTTGACGGAGAGTGGAATGATTCAGTTGGCTGTCCGGAACTAAAAGGTTCTTGGATTATTTGGGGAGAGTCAGGGAACGGTAAGACACGATTTGCTATGCAGCTTGCAAAATATTTAACAAGATTCTGTAAGGTGGCATATATCCCGCTTGAAGAAGGAGTTTCATTGAGTTTAAAGAAAGCTTTAAAAGAAACAAATATGCAAGCTTGCGGAAATCAATTTATTGTTCTTGAGGAAGATATGGAACAATTAATTATTCGCTTGAATAAACAAAAAAGCCCAAGAGTAATATTCATTGATTCACTTCAATATAGTGGCTTGAACTACACGAATTATAAAAAGTTAAGAGCTGATTTCCCTAACAAACTGTTCATTTTCATATCCCATGCTGAAGGTAAATTACCGGAAGGCAGAGTTGGTAAGAAGGTGCGTTATGACGCATTTGTAAAGATTAGAGTGGAAGGTTATAGGGCTTTTCCTGTCAGTAGATATGGTGGCGGTAAACCTTACACAATATGGGAGAAAGGAGCAGAAGAATATTGGTCAAGATTAGATAATGAAAACAACAAATACAATGAAAAATGAAAGCACAAAGACCCAGATCAACACAAAGAAAAAGAAGAGGTATATCAAACACCTCGAATGTCCGTACGAAATCAATCTACTCACAGATGGTAGAAAGATTCGAGTCCAATCATCTTATTATCCAAAACACTATAGAAGCCACAAAAGAAGAGCTCTTTGAAGTAAAGGTTGACTTTGGATGTAGCGCAATAGAACTATACATCAAAGACGAAGAATTAAAAACGGTATTAAAGACGGATAAATCATTTGGGTTTTGGGATTGGTTTAATGCTGAATGGATGATAAGAGATGATAGATTGGTAAGAACCGGTAAGATAAACATCATGACAAAAAAGAGGTACTACGATTTTCATTTAGACGAAATTGCAGACCCGTCATTTCAAGATAGACTGTGTCAATTTGCAAGCAAAAGAAAATATGGACAAAGTTGTTAGTCAATATCTTACGGAAAGGAAAGAATCTCTAATTAAGAGAATAAAATCCATAGAGAAAGCAATTTCAAAAGCACAGAAAGTGGATGATGAAGTCATGCAAATGTATTCAGATCTAAATGTTCTTAAATGGAAATTAAAATCGATTACAGATAGAATCAAACCCAAAAACATCAGCATAGGAATAGAACCTAAACACATAAGAATAGAAGAATAACTTAAAAACACGAAAAATGGAAGTATTAGTAAAAAAACAAACAAGTAAAGACCAATTTTGGTTAGATGAAAAGGGGATTAAGATTCCTTACAACCGTACAACTGCTCTGGAGCGAAAAATGGAGAACAAAGCGTTTTCCATTCTTAAAAAAGCGGTCGATGAACACAATCGTATTAAGAAGTTCAAGAGAGAGCTTGCAGATATCTGCAGTGATATTTATGATCAATATATGTCTGAAAAGAAAGTAAAACCTTCAAAAGGTAATTTCACGTGGTACAACTTCAATAGAACGATTAAAATAGAAGCGTCTATCAAAGATAGAATCGAGTTTGACGACCTCGCCATAGAAGCAGCAAAGGCAAAGCTTCAGGAGTTTTTGGATAACAATGTCGAAGCAAAGGATCAGTTCATTAAAGACTTGGTATTGGATGCTTTTCAAACATCTAGAGGAAAGCTTGATGTTAAGAAGGTCCTGTCATTAGTTCGTTACCGAAGCAAAATTAAATCAAAGCTGTTCCAGGAGGCTGTTAATCTCATAGAAGAAGGCATCCGCCGTCCGGATAGCAAGATGTACTTCCGTATTTGGCAGAAGAACCCGGAGACAGGCAAGTACGAGGACGTACAGTTAAATTTTAGTTCAATAACCATTTAAACCCCATTTAACAATGTTTAAAAGACTTTTAGAACGGCTTAAAGGAAAAAAGAAGAATTACAAAGTAGATTTAGATCTACTATATCAAGGTAAGAGAATAGGTGTGTTTAAGCTTCACGTGAAAGCTGAAAGTAAATACAAGGCAAAAAGAATGATTAATGATAATGTATCAGTTAAAGTAAGCCAAATATGGAGAGTAAAGAGTTTGAAAAAATAGAAGAAGCAAGAACTCCACAGCAAAACAAGCTGTTGCATTCTCTCTTAAAGGAGCTTGGTATTGACAAAGACATCAAAGAAGATTTAGTCTTACAGTTTTCTAATGGGAAGACAGACAGATCCTCTCACATGACTAAAGAAGAATGTCAAGCTCTTATCGATCATCTTCAGTATCGCATTAACACTAAAAGAGCAATAAAACACGAAAGAAAGGATAAGATGAGAAAGAAGATTATAGCCTTGTTTGTCAAAATGGGATACACTACACCTGATGGCAAAATAGACATGAAGCGTATTTATGATTGGGTCAATAAGTACGGCTATCTGAAAAAGCCTCTCAATCATTATTCCGAAAAGGAATTACCGCATTTGGTGACGCAAGCAGAAAAGGTATATCACTCATTTATTCAAAAAGTAGGACGAATATGAAAAGATACATTATACAAGGTACAGGAATAGTTGTCTATTACTTATACGGAAGGTTGATTAAGGTAGAAGTACTGGGAGATAAAATAGAATGGGATGCTATCAAGCATGATATACCTTTCCACGAAGATGAAATATTAACACTCAAACAAAAACATGATGAACGTGCATTTTCCTAAGATAGAAGAACCGAAGATAAGACTTAAAATAGATAGAGATTTTTTAGTCAATATTATCAATCATTTGGTCTTCTTAATAAGCAATGAAGATGAATTACAGAAACAATATTCAATGTTTACGGATTACACTTATACAAGCGTTACGAAACACTTTAATATTCACTTATACAATGTCATGTCATCAATATGTAATACATCGCAAAAAGACACTGTTAAGTTAACATTGAATTGGTTACAGGCAAAACATCTAAGTAATGTGTTAATAGAGGCACCTGTACCCGACAACCCTCTTAAACAAGTAAAGTATTTCAATTTAATAGAAGAACTGGATAAACAACTAAAAACCAATGAGTAAATACGTACTTAGAAGCAATAAGTTAAATGGCACTTTACTCTTTGAGTACGATGATCAAGGAGTAATCAAAGAGTTTGTAAAAGACGCTAAAATGGATGAACATCAGCTTGCTTATCTCATGCTTAATTTCCCTGTTACAGAATCTCTTTTAAAAAAGCAGGCAAAAAATAACAACTGGAAGTTATCACTGGTAGATCAAGATCTATCATTTGACAATTTTTGGCAAACCTATGCCTACAAAGTGGGTAATAAAAAAAGAGCAGAACGACTGTGGAATGCATTATCCAAAGCTAACAAAGCCAAAGCATTAGATTATCTAACACGATACGAAACCTTTTTGCTACAAAACCCAAGTATATCAAAATTATATCCCGAAACGTACTTAAATCAACAACGATGGAACAATTAGATTTTATTTGGAATAAACACGGTGTTTGCACTAATCCCGAGGAAATAAGAGTAGAAAACAATAGAGCTAAAGCCGGTATTGATTTAGCAATGTTTAAAGGGAGGTGGTATGTAGGTTTTGAATATCATCTATTTGTAGGTTCTGAAGAAGAAGGAATATGTGGAGGAGCTGGATTACCCGGTAAAACAGGAAAATCATTTAAAACCAAACAAGAGGCAATGATGTATGCTTATAAACACTTATTAAATCATGTAAGCCATAAGCCTACTCTGCTAAAATTAGTAAAAGACAACAGGCACCAATTTTTACAACTACAATTATTTTAATAATGAAATTTAATTACATAATGCTGTTGCCGTTGAGCGTCTTTCTACTTTCCATGCAACATAGTGGACTTGGGAATAGAGATATCTTTCCTCTGTTAATTATATGTCTGGCTGTAGGAGTGGCGAACCTGCAGAGCTGTAGCCAACCCAAGTTGTTCAGCAATGCA
>JALWLM010000207.1 GCA_027084145.1 Crocinitomicaceae bacterium
ATTTATGACGATGAGCCCGTAAGTTACGCGTTCACCTGTCCGTTTTGTTGCGTTTAAACCGTTCGATTATTTCGCAAAACTGCTACGTCCTGCACTAATGGTTGCCAACGGTCTGGCTAAGAAACGTAACCGCCCGATAGGGCGGCTATGTTTACTTAGGTATTGTTATATACCGTTTAATACTCAATATTCCATTGTACACTACCGCCTTCCGGTACATAAATACTATCTGCAAAAGGTGTTGTTATACCGTTTCTGGTTACGGTGCCTTTCCAAACTCTCCAACCCATTGGAACTAAGTTTGCATTATATGTTTGGGAGAAACAACCCTCATAAATCGCTGTATCTATTAAAAGATTCAAGTTAGGCAATGATTTGTGATAGGCATTTGTTATCGTTAATTTATCATTTGCATCAAAACAATTGATATTTTTTATACTCATTTGTAAATACCCTTTTGTTACCAATAACAGATTATACTCTTGATTTCCACTAATACCGGGGATGTTTGAGTTCATTGAGTAGAATTCATCAATGTCATAATTAAAAAGAAGATTCAACCCGCCTTTATCACGGTAACGCATAGAATAATATCCTTCTGGATCGGTAATTGTAAATTCTATTGCTTTTTCTCCACAACCATCAAAAAGGCTCAGGGGGCAAAAAACTTCTTTCATCACATAAACTTCGATACCTGGAATTCCTTTTCCATTTACCGGATTATAAACTCTACCGTGTACCGTTCTTTTCTTTCCGCAAGAAACGAAAAGAAGAATGCTAAAAATAAAGGTTAAATATTTCATTTTAATAAAAGTTTACGCGTTCCAATAATTCCATTTTTAGAATGCCATTGTACAAGTACTAAATTGTACCTTCCAACTAAATTGGAGATATCTATTGTTCCATTATCATCTAAAACAAACTTGTCGATTAATACACCCATCATTGAATAAATATACAACATATCTCCCTTTTTTACAAATTTACTTTTTATTGAAAGTGTACCACGACTCGGATTGGGATAGATTTCCCATTTTTGATTTTCAGTTGAATCATTCCACTTGTCATCATAATAGTTGTCTTCATCAGGTTCATTTAAACTTGTCAACGATTTACCACCTCCTTGTAAATAACACAAAGGAGAAATATACAAATGAACTTTGGCTCCTGCTTGAATGTGAGAACCCGGTTTTAATTCAATAATTTCTTCCGATTGATACTCTGCATCAATGTTGCTTTGAATGTTGTAATCACCAAATGGCGTTTTTGGACTTATATTACTGCCCATTCTGATCCACTTTTTGGCTTGATAGTGCGCCTTGTATGTGTAATTTGAACGAGCATACTCTCCAAAGTTTTGATTCTGTAAATCCAAATACCAAGGTTCAACTTCGTTGAGTAAAAAGGTAATCAATGCCGAGTTATCAATAAAAGGTTTCCACGGATATTTTTTAATCAATGATATATGCTGGTATGTATCTGCGTTAATATAAACCGCATCCATTGGTGTGAGCGTTTGATAATCATTCGGTCTTCCGAGGTGGGGGTAACCAAAATGGTCACTTGCAAATTGATCAGGCAATAAAATATTATCACTTAACTCATCAAACAACAAACCATTTGCTTTCATATCATACCTCATATTGTTAGGCCATTCACTTGGGTTAATGGCTAATGCTGAAAGAGTGGGAACAAATGAGCTATTGTCTTTATATACATAATCTGTAAAGCCAAACTTGGAGTTCGAACGCAATCCAAAATTGATAGTGTTTCTTATGGCATTAAAGTATGAGCCATAACAATTATCCATTTCAAGCCACTCATGTAAGGAAAAATAATCATCAACCAATATTTGTACAGTAGTAGAGAAAGCCCATTGTCGCGTAATCTTACGATGAAATACTTCTTTCGGGTTTGTAGATGTGCTTCTATATTCAGCAGAATTTAATAAGACATCCCATGTTTTAAAGTATAAAGAAGGGTTAAAAAAACTTTGTTCTTCATACGTTTTTGCTCCGGTGGTTAACTCTGGATAATGGTCTTTATTAAAACTTCCAACAGATACCGCTACATTTCTTGTGCTGCTAGGAAAACCTCGATATTTTGTAAGTGACGGGCCTAGATAATAAGTGTTTTCTAACTCAAAATTGTAATCTATTCGTTTTTGATGAGATCTGTGAGGAGCACCATCATTTCCTGCATATCCGTCAAAATGATATCTCATTTGTTCTTGCGGCCCTGCTTTTGACATATTGTTATAGGCGATATTAAAGTTTGGAATTCCAGCCGGATGTTCTTTTAAACTTTTGGCTGCAAACTGATGTGCCAAGGGAATATTTACACCATGAAGAGGCGTGTCAAAAGGTATCCAAAGACGAGTATGGTGATGATGCCCATAATTTTCATTCAAATGTTTATGCTCAAGATACATTATCATGTGTCGCCAGTAATGCCCTCCCATACTAAATCCTAAAACAACATTTTCATGCTTTGAACCAATAGCAGCTTTAGATGGTTCTACTACATTTAGAAAAAAGCTCGCAAGTAACTTTCCACCTCTCCTAATTGATTTATAACCCGGGTCAATTCGAATAATTACAACATCATATCCATTTTTAACTAAAAGATCAACAAAACCATCATTTCCGTAAGCATAACCTTTAAAGTTGAATTTTTTTCGATATAACTTACCTAATCCGGGGGTAATAGGTTGGAGAGTTGTTCTTAGACCATGAAGCATAAAAAATGGTTTCCTAAAGTGTCCTGTGTTATTACATTCTCCCCAAATTATTCCATAGCGCAGTTTTCCAAAGTCTTGACTTTTAAAAGTGTGCTTTCCTCCTGTGAAAACAGTCTGTTTGGGTAAACTCTTATCTTCAAAGAACTCATCATTAATTATGAAATTAATCGATTGTGACAACACTTGGCCATCTACGAAATGAACATTAAAGTTGAAAATTGTATCGTTTGCATTAAGGTCAAAATCAATCGTGTCATTTATGTTTAAAGTATAACTAATTGCTCCGTAGTTTAAATTGATATGATCAATAGCTTTTTCTGAAAAGATAAATTCAGGAGATAATACAAAACTTATTTCTTGGTCGTAAATTGGAATATCGTAAGTTGGGGCAATTGCAAAATAATGATGTGTTTCACTTACATCAGCAAACGTTTTTCCAGCGGATAATTGCCAACCTTCATCCGGTTGATTTGTATTAACGAATAAATCACCATTTTGATAACTATCATCTTTGATAAATGTTGCTTCTTTATATATGATTCCGATGGGTAGAGTAAAACGGCCTCTATCGGCAGAAACTTCATTCCAATAATTAAATACTTTCTGAGTGAAAATAAAAGTACTATCAGCTCTATCAACTATTGGGTCACTCAAATTGAAAGAATGATACAGCATCATAAAATCTTGAATATTTTTGATACTCGTAGAATCTTCTCGCATTCTTTTTATTTGATTACGGTCAATGGTTACGGCTCGATCAAGTAATGGTAAGCTTGATAAAGGGGTAAGGGTTTTGTATTCTCTATTTGCAATTTCAAATTCAGAAGAAATAATGGTATCAATTATTTGTGCATTTATTGTTGTACAAATAATAATGAGTGTGAATAAAATTAAAGTCTTCATAATTCCTAGCGGTTAGATTCTAACTCCATTAATCGTTCCTTTTGTGTTTTGATTTGCTTTTCCAACTCAATTAAATGCAGGGTCAATTCTTCAATTTTTTCCAGGAGAATTTTATTCATTTCACCCAAACTAAGTCCATTTTCTTGAACTTCTTTTGCGCTTGGGACATTGGGCAAGTGTCCGTTGTTTTCAATGTATTTTTCTACTTCTTTCAGAGGCATTAATTCGTAATTGTTTTCAAAAACATAATCCGGCCAGCTGGCTAAATCAACTTTTATTTCTCTTGCTCTGATAAGACCTGAGTTTTCAATCACAAATAACTTTCGGACTGGATTCTCAACAACAAAAAGCTCTCTATTTGGATGTGTAGTAACAGAATGATAAGTTTTCATCTGAAAATCTGCATTGTAAATCGTTGGATCAAGGTCACCAATTGTCATTCTTTGGGAATAAATTCCTGTTCCACCGATTACGTCTAATTGCACTCTTGGTGCACTAGTTCCTACTCCAACAAATACTTGTGGACACAAACTAAATAGTTTATTGGGACCGTTTGACCATTGTGGATTGTTAATGACAGTTAATCCTACGCATTTCGAAGCATAAGGTGCTGGGTCATAAATTCCACGACCAATTTTTGCAACTAATGAGTCGTAATCAATTTTACTCGTAGCTCCATTTGGTTTTAAAACCAATAAATCAAAATTTCCTGAGTTATATAACCCATTTGGCAAAGTGGGAGTATTGGGTAATTTTAATAAACCTTCAACTCTTGAATTACCATACGTTCTTAGATTCCCATCGATACGTGAATTGCCATTTACTCTAAAATTTTGCTTTACAACGGCATTGCCTTTCATGACCATTTTTTGCTCCACAAACATTTTACCCATTGTACGAATGGTTTTATTTACTCGCAAAGAATCTTTAATTAGTAAACAAGAGTCAATAATGACATTTCCATTCACATCAAGTTTTGAAGATGGGGTCAATGTTCCAATTCCAACATTCCCTGTTGTTGGAAGAATATTGTCTTGTCCAAAGATTGTTACACTTGCAAAAAAAATAAAAGTGCAGTAATAGTAATTTTTTTCATAACTGTTTATTTAAGTATTAATTTAAAAACCATGTTAAGTGTTTCTTATCATGGTATATAACGGTCTGGCTATGCGCAGTGTCCCGAAGGGCATTGCGTATAGGTTTTGTTAGCAAATCGTGCATTTTTTTCGTGTGGTGGAAGGAATGCTCTTTTGTAAAGCTTTGGGCTGCGGGTTGGTTGGCGGGGCTTTACAAATGTGCATGACCAGCGCTGGACAATAAATTTCTCCCTCCTTATTTAAAAACATTTACCGTTCCATTAAAAGTTTTAATTTCATTTTTCATGTCGGTTAGTTCAATTAC
>JALWLM010000208.1 GCA_027084145.1 Crocinitomicaceae bacterium
GCGTAATAGGTAAATGGGAGATATGGGGACTGCCTAAAAACCTTACTATACACACAGACAACGCAAGTGAATTTAGGAGCAAAGACTTTACCAGATTTTGCGAAGAATTCGGAATAAACCTAGCTTATAGACCTAAGAAAACTCCAAATTATGGAGGACACATAGAAAGATTTTTCAGAACACTAAACTCTGAAATACATAATCTCTATGGTAGTACCTTTTCAAATCCACAAAAAAGAGGTGAATATAAGTCCGAAAACAAAGCCATATTTACTCTGAGTGAACTTGAACAATGGATAGCACACTTTATCGTTAACGTGTATCACAAAAAAATACACTCAGAAATACAAACAACACCAGAAAAGAAATTCCAGGAAGGCATTTTAGGAAATGAACGTCAAAAAGGTATAGGATTACCCCCTGTTATCGTTGGTCAGGAAGCAGAAAGACTGAAAATAGCTCTACTTCCTTCGTTCCAGAGAACTATACAAAAAGACGGAGTTCACTTTAAAAATGTCAGATATTACGACAACGTTTTAAAGCCTTTTATTAGATATGGAGAAAAGGCAAATAAAGAAAAACAAAAATATCTATTTAAATACGATCCACGGGACATGAGATTTGTATACTTTTTACATCCAGAACACAACACGTATTACAAAATAGGCTGTAGAGATAAAAGACTTCCTAAAGTTTCTATCTGGGACTTAAATAAGGCAATTAACTATTTGAAAGAAAGAAACGTAAAAGACTACAACGAAGACGAAATTATCAAAGCGATAAAAGAACTTCACAAAATAGAGCAAAAAGCCTTAGAAAAGTCCAAAGAAATAAAAAGGAAAAAATCATCACGCAAGCACCACCAGAAAAAAGAACGATTAGAAGAAAAATACATTTCACAAAACCAAGATACTTTATCGGAGAACACTGAAAACAATACATTACCAGATTCAATTTTTGACGTGGATGAAGACGAAACCTTTGAAATAGACTAAAGGGAGGAAACTATATGGCATTACCTAAAGCCGAAATAGAAAAACATTTAAACTCCCTTCTACCTGACGTAAGGGAACTTTTAGATAAACCTAAAGAAGAGAGGATAAAAGCTGTCTTTACCCATAGATTTATTAAATACCCAAAAGCTGTTGAAATTTTAGAGTATTTAGAACTGTTATTATCAATGCCTAAACAGGTAAGACCCGAATGTATGTTGCTTTATGGAGAAAGTGGTACAGGCAAGACGTCAATAATAAGACAATTTCAAAAAATGCATCCCCCTGTAGAAGATCCATTTGAAGAAGAAGACGTAATTCCTGTATTAGTGGTAGAAACACCTTTTGAACCCAAAGTTTCTCTTTTATACGACAGGATTTTATATGAGATAGGAGTTCCTTATAAAACGACTGAAAACATAGTAATAAAAGAAAACAGAATTGAATTTTACGTCAATAAACTTGGGATAAAAATGCTTATATTGGATGAATTTCATAACATACTAAATGGCTCTGCTTCCCAGCAAAGAAAGGTTTTATCTGCAATAAAAAGTTTAACCAATACCCTCAGAATTCCTATTGTTTTATCGGGAACAAGGGACGCTTTAATAGCAGTAGAAAGTGAAGATGAAACCAAAAGGAGATTTTTCCCAAAGTATTTGCCTAAGTGGAAAAAAGATAAAGATTTTGTGATTTTTCTAAAATCTGTGGAAAGAACTCTACCCCTAAAACGTCCGTCTTATCTGTGGAAAGACGAAAAAATTATAGATTATCTGCTTGACAAAAGTGATGGAATATTAGCAGATGTGTTAAAGCTAATAAAACACTCTGCCAAAAAAGCCATTGAAGAAGAAAAAGAAAGAATAGACTTTAATCTTCTCAAGTCTGTAGATTTCTTTGACAGGGAATTTGAGAAAGCACTTGAAATGAAGGACGTTTAATGAGCTACTCTATTCACATAATAAGCGATATTACAAGATGGCAGGAGAATGCATTTAAAGACAGAAAACTAAGAATACATCCAGTTCCTAAAAAGGATGAGATTATTTCGTCGTGGATAGTAAGACTTGCTATTTCCAACGAACTTACCCCTTATGCCTTTATGTCTCTACATTTAAAAGAATTTTATTATCTGCTAAGACAGGATTTTGATTCGGCAGACAAACCTGAGTTGTTCAAAAAACTTTCTTTTAAAACAGGACTACCTGTGAATTTTATAAAAAATCTATCCTTAATCTCTTACGACGGGAAAATATTCATAACTGACTATAAGACAAATAAAAGACCTTTTTTACTGTATCCTACAAACCGTGGTGGATATAACAAATCTGCTTCAATCAGATATTGTCCTTTCTGCCTTGAAGAAAACGAATATCTGAAAAAAGAATGGAGATTTGTTTTTACTACTACCTGTCCGATACATAAGGTATTTTTGCTTGATAGATGCCCTGTGTGTAGCAAACCTCTTTCTATATTCGTATGGAAGAACAGGAAAACGACCCATTTCCACTGTCCTTTTTGCAGTTTTGAATACAGAAATACACAGGAATACGCCTCTAAAGTACCAAAAGATTCTAAAACTATTTACTACCAACGAAAACTATTTGAAATCATTGAGAATAAAGAGTTTACTTTCGATAGTAAGTCTTACTTTTCTGTTTTGTTTTTCCCTGGCTTGCGAAAAGTTGTAAGTCTGATCCTACAGGGAAATCAAAAATATGCTCTTTTTGTAAAAGAAAGAAATATCTTAAACGTTTCTGTTTTATCAAAAACAACAACCAAGTCTTTACACAGCTTGAGTGTGAAAGAAAATGCTCTCCTTTTTACTGTAGCTATGGACGTATTAAATAGCAAGGAGAATTTTGACAGGTTTATAAGGGACAATAAAATCTCTTATCATAAGCTTACAATAGATAGAAAGAGTTACATTCCTTTTTGGTATGAGAGACTTATAGACGACTATAAAACAGGTAGATACGTTTCTACAGAAGAAGCTAAAAATGCTATTGCTTACTTAAAGAAAAAAGGTACAAAACCAAACATGGCAAGTTTAAGTAAATTGTTTGGCGTTGTCCTTGATGGGAGAAAAAGAAAAGATATTAAAATGTTACTATTTTAATTAGAGTTTATAAGAAAAAAGTATACTTTATACAAGATAGAAAAAGGATAGTTAGGATATGCACATAACAGGGCAGGCAGGGATAGAGCTTAGTGGTTGTGGCTGGCATTCAGTTATACTGGATAATACTGTAGATATTGCTTTTGAAGAAGACGAGATAGATAGGCTTGAGTATTTTAAAAAAGAGATTTTAAAAGGAAATACAGAAGGATTAAGGTTTATGCCTTCTTTAAGCAATATATTTGGAGATACTCATTTAATCCAGAGAAAAGCAGATAACTATCTGCCTTTTGATTATCTATGTGCAGACTGTATAAGGTCTTACGTAGAGTTTATTCATTACTTGCTAAGAGAGATAAGAGGTAAAATTAAGAAGACTACACCTTCAGGAAAAACTGTATTCATGTTTCCAATGACAGACTACCTGTTTGATGATGAACAAGAAAAAGAGATATTCTTTTATCTGGAGAAACTAAGGGAAAGTTTAGACGATGAAGAACTAAAAAACCTTGTAAAAGAATTAATAGAGTTTAATAAAGAAGAACTAATAAGATATTTTGGAGAGTGAATTTTAACAGGACTATGTTTAACATATCTGTCAAAGTCTTAAATTTAGTTGAATCAAATGAAAACATAAAAATCAGATTTTATGCTATGAAAGAAATATTAGAAACTCTAAGTAAAGCAAATAAACCTCTTATACTTAAAGGTGATTCTGCTTTGATGTTTTTCTATCAGTTAGACAGAATTTCCACTGATTTAGAATTTGAAGCTATGGAACAAACTGACATTTACAGCCTGTTATCTGAAAAATTTGACGTTTTTTACTCCCAAAATACAAACACTATTAAAAGATATAAAGTCAATATAGGCTTAACCAACCCATTAAAAATAGAAATTTCTTTGAAAGAAAAAGAATCTCTCCAGTATAAAAATCTAAATGGTATTAACGTCTATTCCATAGATAGCATTTTCAAGCAAAAATTGGAGAATATAAAACATAAAACTTTAGCACATGATTTATATGACATCGCTTTTATTTTAGATAACTATTTTTCAAAACTATCTATAGAATCAAAAGAAGAAGCAAAGACTTTTTTGGATAGATTAGAGAATTTAATTGATAGATGTATGAATTGTTGTCCTAATGACGAATTTCTCGGAGAAGGCTGGTTTAATAAAACAAAAGGAAGACTTAAGGAAGCCAAAAAGAAATTAGACACTGCCAAAAACAAAAACTATTTGAAAATCCTTTTTATAAATAGCAAAAAGACAAACTAAATGGGAAAGGAAATAAAAAGGAAATAATAAACATGCAAATAAGTAATCTAAGACTTGCGAAAAAAGAAGAAATCAAGATTTATAAGGAAATCATATATCCAGTGCAAGACCAGATTTTACAAATAATAGGGAAAACTTTTGATGAACAGTTTTATCTTACAGGTGGAACTGCCCTATCCAGATTTTATTTTAATCACAGGTTATCAAAGGATTTAATTATGTTTTCTGTCAAAAGGAACATGAAAACTTTTGCTAAACAGTTAATTGAGCCTATCGGAAAATCAGGATACAAGGTAAAAATTCAAGATTTATCTTATTTTTTTGGCAGATTTCTTGTCTATGTAAACAGTGAACAGACTTTAAAAATAGATTTAATTGCAGATCATCCGATTGGAGACAGAAAAAAGATAAAGAACTTTTACGTTGACAGTATTAATAACGTAATGGTGAAAAAATTTATTGATTTTGACGATAGTGAAACTAAATTAGAGGATCTAATAGATTTATATTTCATTGCTAAGAAAACGGGTGTTCAGAGACTTATCAACTTTGCAAATCAAGAAGGACTACCTATTCCATATGAAGCATTTTTTAACCTGGGGAACACGGAACTAACAGGAGAAGTT
>JALWLM010000209.1 GCA_027084145.1 Crocinitomicaceae bacterium
TATGAAATTTCAGGGAATCTTACGATAAAAGGGGGTTCTAAAAATATTTCTTTTCATGCGAATGTAAAAGTTTCCGAAGATATACTTGAAATAACATCTGAAAAATTCACGGTGGACAGAAGAGACTGGGGACTGATCTACAATGTTAAAGGTACAAAAGGTATTCCCGCTAAATATATCATTGATAATGATATCACTTTTCAAGTGAATTTAAAATTATTAAAATAATAAGATGACAGAACCATTTGTGATCATCTCACCTAAAAAAGGGACAGAAGTCCCTTTTATTTTAAGTATTCCTCATTGCGGCACCGATTTTCCTGAGGAAATTAAAGACCATTACATCCCTGAAATGACAAGTTTTCCGGATGATACGGATTGGTATCTTGAACGTCTATACTCTTTTGCTTCTGATTTAGGAATTACAATTATCCATGCAAAATATAGTAGATGGGTTATTGATCTTAACAGAGACCCTGAATCCAAGCCTCTATACAACGACGGGAGAATTATTACATCATTAACCCCGAATACCGATTTTTTAGGCAAAAAAATCTACAAAGAAGATAAATATATTCCTGATGAAAAGGAAATTAACCGTAGGTTACAACTTTACTATTTGCCCTATTACAAAAAACTGGAACAATTATTAGAAGAAAGAAAAAAAGAATTTGGAAAAGTACTGTTATGGGATGTTCATTCCATAAGACATTATGTTCCTACAATCAGAAAAGAACCTTTCCCTGAAATGATATTAGGGAATAATGATGAAACTTCTGCGGGTGCAGATCTCATTCATACGGCTTATCAAACATTAAAATCAGGAAAGTATTTTGTCAGCCACAATACACCATTTAAAGGAGGACATATCACAAGATATTTTGGCAACCCTCAACAACAAATACATGCCCTTCAATTGGAAATGAATAAAAATATTTATATGGATGACAAAGAAATCGAATATCATCCCCAAAGAGCTAAAGAAGTTCGTTCACTTCTACAAAATACATTTGAACAACTCATATTTAAATTAAATCAATAAAGTTTTTTTTCTTATCTTTAAGATATGCTTGTAGAAATATTACCTCATAATATAGATGATCGCTTAATAGAGCAAGCGGTAGATGTTTTAAAAAAAGGGGAACTTATCATTTTTCCAACTGATTCGGTTTATGCCGTAGGATGTGATCTCTATAATAAAAAAGCCTTAAAAAAATTGGCAGAATTTAAATCTGAAAAGTTAAAAAAAACCAATTTTTCAATTATCTGTCATGATATCAAAGAAATATCAGATTATGTCAAACAAATTGATAGACGAACATTTAAATTACTAAACAAATCGTTACCCGGCCCTTTTACATTCATCCTTTCAGCAAGTAATGATATTACTAAATTATTTGAAAGCAATCGAAAAGAAATCGGTGTCCGGATTCCAAACAGCCCCGTCATTCTTGAAATTGTTAAAAAACTAGGAAATCCTATTGCTACAACATCCTTACACGATAAAGATGACGAAATAAAAGACTATTTCATTGATCCTTACAAAATCTATGAGAGATATGATAATCAAGTCGCTATGATTATAGATGGAGGAAAGGGAAATTTAGAACCTTCAACCGTTGTACGGTGTATTGATGAAGAATATGAAATTATACGACAAGGAGTTGGAGAAATTGACTTATAATTAGAAATAATGCAGCGTTTTGAAGAGTTAATGCACCATTTTTTCGGGCATCAACCAACGACTTCCCAACAAAAATTATTTCAAGGATTATCCAATTTCACGTTTCATTCTGAAAAAAGAAAAGTTCTTATTATCTCAGGATATGCAGGTACAGGTAAAACAACACTCATAGGCGCTTATACACAAGCATTAAACCAATATAAGATTCCCGTTATACTTTTAGCTCCCACAGGAAGAGCTGCTAAAATTTTTTCTCAAAAAGCCAAACAAAAAGCATACACCATTCATAAAGTCATTTATCGATTAAAATCAAAAACAAATCCCTATTCAGGACTGTCCCTTGCTCCTAATTTTCATAAAAACACCATTTTTCTCGTCGATGAAGCTTCTATGATTGGAGATTATACAATGACTAACGGCGATATTTCAAATAACAATTTACTTGAAGATCTTTTTGAATTTGTTTATTCCGGAAAAAATTGTCAACTGATTCTAATAGGCGATGAAGGTCAGCTCCCCCCTGTCGGTAGTGATTTCTCCCCGGCATTAAACAAAGAGTACCTTGGAAATTTCTTTCCCTTAATTCACTTTGAACAATATCAACTAACAGAGGTTTTAAGACAAAAAAACGATTCGGATATACTGAAAAATGCCACCCTCATTAGAAGTATTGAAAATCAAAAACCTAAATTATCCATTAGTTATCAAGAAAAAAACGGTAGCATAATTTCTGTTTATGGAAATGAATTACAAGATTATTTGGAATCCAGTTACTCTAATTTCGGAATGGAAGAAACTGTAATTATTACTCGTTCAAATAAACAAGCCAATCTTTACAATCAACATATCAGAAGCCGAATATTATGGCATGAAGAAGAAATATCTTCCGGTGATATTTTAATGTGTGTAAAAAACAATTATTTCTGGATTAAGGAAAATACAGACATGGGTTTTATTGCAAATGGTGAACTTTTTAAAGTTATTCGTGTTTTAAAAGAAGTTGAACTTTATGGCTTTAGATTTGTTCATCTATCTGTCCAATTTCTGGATTATGATGAAATGGGAGAAGTGGAAATCATCGCTCATTTAGAAACACTTCAAGTAGAATCTCCTGCATTGAAAAGAGAAAGAATGAAAGAACTTTTTTTTGAAATAGAAAAAGATTATAGTTATATATCCCAAAAGAAAAAGAGATATGAAGCTATCCTATCATCCCCCTATTTTAATGCTGTTCAAATTAAATATGCTTATGCAGTTACTTGTCATAAATCACAAGGTGGTCAATGGGCAGACGTCTATATTGACCCGGGATATATAAATCTTAATGAATGGAGTAAAGCTGAAAACCGTTGGCTTTATACGGCTATAACAAGAGCAACTAATCGTATTTTTCTTATCAATTTTCCGTCTGAATTGCTTTCTAACAAAGAAGAAGATTAACTTATTGCTTTCTAACCAACAAGCACGTAGCATAAGCCTTTATAGCTCTACCTTCCCCAAAGGAATCTACTTTTTCATGTGTTGTCGCTTTAATTGAAACAGCATCTTTTTCTACCTTCAAAAGGTCTGCAATGACTTCTTGCATACTTAAAATATAAGGATTCAATTTTGGGGCTTCCAAGATAACCGTTGAATCTAAATTATTAACTCGATATCCTTTTTCTGATATCAAATAATAAACTTCCTTCAAAAGAATTTTACTGTCAATATTTTTGTATTTAGGATCCTTATCTGAAAAGTGATAGCCGATATCCCTTAAATTAACGGCACCCAATAAGGCATCACAAATTGCATGAAGTAAAACATCCGCATCGGAATGACCTACAGCTCCTATATCCGAAGGAATTTCTATCCCTCCAACGAACAGCGGAATACCTTCACTTAAACGGTGAACATCTACTCCAAACCCTATACGGAAATCAATCATTATTCTTCCGATGAAGCATTCGGATGACTTGTTCCTTCAAAAATATAGCGCAAAGAAAAACGCAAAGTATTTGCTAAAGGATTCGTTCTTTTTAAAGCTGCTAAATAAGAAATGTCTATTCCCAACTTATTGAACTTCAAACCAACACCGAAATTAAAATATTGTCTCGCTCCTTTGTTCTTGCTTTCATAAAAGAAACCTGTTCTTAATGCTAAGATATTATTGTACCAGTATTCTAAACCTGTTCCTATATTGATTTCACTTAATTCTTCTTTAAATTTAGAACCTTTTACAATTCTATATGTTCCATCCGCATTCTGGATATAATCTCCGTTTGCATCTTCCTCTGGTTTTCCCGGAGCATCATAAAATGATTGCAACATTCCCGCAATTACTCCTACATTATTTCCTCTCCCTGAAACTAAATCCCCATTATTAGGATTATAAATTGCCGGAGTAGGAACCAATAATTTCTGTAAATCCACTGCAAAAGTTAAACTGTTGTATTTATCTAATCTTGCTTTAAAAGCATTCCCAATTTTTAAATTCATTGGTAAGAAATCTCCCGGTACATTTTGACCTACATCTGAATATTTAATTTTATTACCAATATTGTTTAATGTCACACCAAAAGTATAAGTTCCTTTTGTTCCTCCTATCTTCGCTTCATCATTATGAAATACAAAAGAAATGTCTGCAGCCCCTGCTATCCCCGGCTTTGTTTCTACTCCAGCGACAATCAAACCTCCCGTTAAGTTTGAATAGATAAATTTTCCGTTAATTCCAACACTTGTTCTTCTAGAAGTTTGAAATGCATATCCTCCGACAATTTCATATTCGCTAGGTTTATCATCTCTAATGAAATTCCCTGAATTATCCGTAAATGTTATTTCTCCCAAACTAAAAAAACGCAATGCTCCGGTAATCATATGCTTCTCACCTATTCTACCGTATGCAGAAACATAAGAAAGATGAATATCATTGGTCAACTGACGCAACCAAGGAGTATAAGAAACACTTACTTCCGATTCGTCTTCTGCGAAGTTAAGCATGGCGGTATTCCAATAAACAGAATTAGAATTTGCACTTAATGCTGTTCCTGCATCCCCCATGGCTCCTGCTCTGGAATCAGGTGTTATCGATACAAAAGGAACAGCTGTAGTTATCGTATTTAACTGTAAGTCATCATCTGTTACTCCACTACCACTATTCGGCTGTGCAAAAAGACTTCCTCCTATAAATAATAATCCGGCAACTAAAAATAGCTTTCTCATTTAAAAAAAATTATGTTTGACTGCAAATATACGTTTATATCGTTTTTTTATTATATGATTATCTTAAAATAACTAATTTTT